>NZ_JBNDHX010000014.1:0-53144 GCF_056755275.1 Leifsonia sp. HAY1-4F | reverse complement strand
AGCTCCGGCCCACCCTGTTCACCGTGCTCACTCTGGGACTGATCGGCTGCTGGCAGGTCTTCGACCAGATCTACACCGGCACGCGTGGCGCGCCGGGCAAGACGACACTGACGCCCGCCTACCTCTCTTATCAGACCTCCTTCGTCAACCAGCAGTGGGGTCAGGGGGCGGCGATCGCGTTCATCCTGTTCGTCATCATCGTCGTCTTCACCATCTTCCAGCGCTGGGTGCTGCGCGAGAGGAAGGTCTCCAAGCGCAGGATGCGGCTCTACCAGCCGGCGCTCACGGCCGCCACCGCGGCTGCCGGCGCGCCGGGCAGCGTCCCGGCCGCGTCCGGCGACTCCGATCGCGAAGGAACGCTCCGATGACATCCACCACCGTGACTCCCGACCGGGTCGACGCTTCCGCCGGCGGGCCCGTCGCGGCCCGGAACCGGCCCCGCGGGAAGCCGTTCAGCGTCGCGACCCTCATCACCTACGTCATCCTCGTGGTGCTGGCCGTCGTGTACATCCTGCCGTTCCTCATCCAGGTCTCCACCTCGTTCAAGACGGATGCCGAGGCGACGGCGAACCCGGTCGCGCTCATCCCGCAGACCTTCACCACCGCCGCCTACACCAAGCTGTTCCTCTCCTCCGACTTCCCGGTCTGGTTCGCGAACTCGGCCGTCGTCACGGTCGTCGTCACCCTCGGAAGGGTCTTCTTCGACTCGCTCGCCGGCTACGCCTTGGCCCGGCTGCACTTCCGAGGCAGAAGCGTCGTGTTCGCCGCACTCGTCGCAGTGATGTCGGTGCCGATGGTCGTGCTGCTGATCCCGAAGTTCCTCGTCATCAACCAGCTGGGCATGTACGACTCGTACACCGGCATGATCCTGCCCCTGCTGACGGACGCGGCAGGCGTCTTCATCATGAAGAACTTCTTCGAGTCGATACCGGCGAGCGTGGAGGAACAGGCGCGGATCGACGGAGCCGGGACCTTCCGCGTGTTCTGGTCGATCGTGCTGCCCATGGCACGACCTGCGCTCATCACGATCGTCATCCTGTCGTTCCAGGGATCGTGGAACGAGCTCGCCCACTTCATCGTCTCGACGCAGAGCCCGTCCCTGACCACGCTCACGAAGGGGGTGGCGGGCCTCGCCAGCGGCCAGCTCAGCCAGGGCAGCCAGTATCCGATCAAGCTCGCAGCGGCCGCGATCATGACGATCCCCGTCGCTGTGCTGTTCTTCGTGTTCCAGCGACGGATCATGAACTCCAGCGAAGGGGCGGTGAAGGAGTGACTCCCTCCGGCACCGCCGACGATCAGCACCCGGGGACTTCCTCTCCGGGACCAGACGAACACGAAGGCACGACCCTGACGATGACCCAGCTCCACCAGCCGCTCCTCCACGACAGCACTGTGGTGCTGACGGCTCCGTCACAGGCGTGGTCCGCCCCGGACGGACGCATCGACGGGCACGGGATCCACGGCTTCTACCATTCGGATCTCCGCGTGCTGGATCGGGTGCTGCTGACGGTCGGCGGGTCCGAACCGGAGCACATCGGCACCGCCGGTCCCGATGCTGCGACGGCCGTGTTCACGGCCGTCGTGCGCGGGCTCGACGACGAGACGGCCGATCCCCGCGTTCGCCTCGATCGCTCGCGCACCGTTCGAGCGGGTTCGCTCGGCGAGCGGATCGTGCTCAGGAATGCGCTCGGCCACCGGCTCCGCACCACCGTTCAGCTGGAGGTGGGAGCCGACTTCTCGCCGATGCAGCAGATCAAGGCGGGACAGAGCGGGAGCGAGCATCCCGTCACGGTGGCCCTCGGAGCGGACCCGGGATCGGCGGACCTGCGCAGCGGACCGGTCTCCGCCCGCATCGTCGCCGAAGGCAGCGACATCACCGTATGCGGCGACCGCGTCACCCTGCGCTGGGAGGCCGACCTCGCGGCCCGGAGCGAGGTCGTGCTGGAGTGGCGCATCGACGTCGAGGATCCGACCGCGGTCGTGGCGGGCGCAGCGCCGTCGGACTGCTGGGCGGCCTTCCGCGCCACGACCGGCGACTCCCGTCTCGCCGCCTGGCTCGGCCGCGCGATCGCCGACCTGCAGGCGCTGCGCATGACGACCGTCGAGCATCCCGACGATGTCTTCCTCGCCGCAGGCGCCCCGTGGTTCTTCACCCTCTTCGGCCGCGACTCGCTGTGGGCCGCGCGGATGCTGCTGCCGCTCGGTCACGAGCTCGCCGCATCCACTCTCCGGGTGCTCGCCGGCTACCAGGGCGTGCGCGAGGTGCCGGAGACGGCCGAGCAGCCGGGCAAGATCATGCACGAGCTGCGGCCGGGCACGCTGAGCATCCCCGGCGAGGACGTGATCCTTCCTCCCCTCTATTACGGCACCGTGGACGCGACCGCTCTCTGGGTGTGCCTGCTCCACGACGCCTGGCGCTGGGGCATGCCCGCCGAGGAGGTCGAGGTGCTGCTCCCCCACCTGGAGGCGGCCCTCGCGTGGATGCGCGACTACGGCGACAGCGATGGCGACGGCTTCCTCGAGTACATCGACACGACGGGTCACGGCCTGGCGAACCAGGGCTGGAAGGATTCCGGCGACTCGATCCAGTGGCGCGACGGCACTCTCGCCGTCGGCCCGATCGCGCTCTGCGAGGTCCAGGGATACGCCTACGAGGCGGCCGTCGGCGGAGCCGCGCTGCTCGAGGCGTTCGGCCGCCCGGGCGCGGAGGACTGGCGCGCCTGGGCCGCCGACCTCAAGGAGCGCTTCGCCGCATCATTCTGGATGGACGACCCCGACGGCGCGTACCCGGCTGTCGCGCTCGACGCCGCGAAGCGGAAGGTGGACACGGTGACGAGCAATATCGGGCATCTGCTCGGGACGGGCATCCTCGACCCCGAGCAGTCCGCCCTCGTCGCCCGGCGGCTGGTCTCACCGGAGCTGGCTTCCGGCTACGGGCTGCGGACCATGTCCCAGGACTCCGCCGGCTACTGGCCGCTCAGCTACCACGGCGGAAGTGTCTGGGCGCACGACACCGCGATCGTGATCGGTGGGCTGGCGCGGGAGGGGTTCCGGGACGAAGCCGAGCGACTGACGGAGGGATTGCTCGCCGCCGCAGAGTGCTTCGGCTACCGGATGCCGGAACTGCACGCCGGCGACAGCGCCGACGAGACCAGCACGCCCGTTCCGTACCCGGCGGCCTGCCGACCGCAGGCGTGGTCTGCAGCCGCCGCCGTGGCCGTGCTCAGCGCCCGGCTCGGACTGCAGGCCGACGCGCCCGCCGGCCGCTTCGTCGTCGACCCGGAGCCGTCGGCCGGCACGATGCGCATCCGGGGACTCCGCTTCGCGGGCGAGGCGCGCGACGTGACCGCCTGATCCGACGGTGGGACTGACCCGACGGTCCCCGCGGCCCACCGAAGCGCGAATGCGCTCCGTGCCCGCTCGCTAGAGCTGCGCCATGATCTGGCGGGCGATGATGCGCCCGGCCCGGTTGGCTCCGATGGTCGACGCCTGCGGCCCATACCCGGCGAGGAATATGCGCGAGTCCTGCCAGGATGCGCCGGACGCCACGGTGAGGCCGCCGGTCTTCTCGCGCAGCCGGAGGGGCGACAAGTGCCGCAGCTCCGGGCGGAAGCCGGTCGCCCAGACGATCGCGTCGGCACGGCTGAACGAGCCGTCCGGCCAGCGGACGCCGTGCTCCTCGATCTGCGTGAACATCGGCCGCTCCGTCAGCACACCGCGCTCGATGCCGGCAGCGATACGGCGAGTGCGCGGGACGCCCGTTCCGCTGACGATGGACGGGAGCGCCTCGCCCGCACGGGCTGCGGCATCCTGCATCGTCACGGCCGCCACGCCGCCTTCGATGGTCAGCTCCGATTCGTCGCGGAAGTCGACCGGGCGCCGGGTCGCCCAGGTGAGCGACTCCGCGACGCCCTCCAGCTCGAGCAGGAAGCCGATCGCGCTGGTGCCCCCGCCCACGACGACGACCGACTGCCCCGCGAAGTCCTGCGCGGCGACGTATCCGGAGGTGTGGACGTGACGGCCGGCGAAGTCGTTCATGCCGGGGTAATACGGAATGAACGGGGCGCCCCACGTGCCCGAGGCGTTCACGACGAGGCGGGTGGCCGTCTCGCCGGCGCTGTGCTCCACGATGAGGTCGGCGCCGCGGTCGTAGACGCTCCGCACGGCGACCGGACGCTGCACCTCGAGACCGAAGTGCTCCTCGTACCGGCGGTAGTAGCCCGCGACGATATCACGCGCCGGAAGCGACCGATCGGCGGTCTCGAAGCTCAGCCCGAGCTCGCCCATACCGGGCAGGTCATTCACGTGATGGGCACTGCCGAGCTTCAGCGCATCCCAGCGGTGCTGCCAGGCGCCACCGGTGCGCGGACCGCGGTCGTACACGACGAAATCGACGCCGGGCGTGAGCTGGAAACGACGCAGATAGTAGGCCACCGCGAGACCTGCCTGACCCGCGCCGATGACCACCACCTGGGTCTCGGTCCTGGTCGTGCTCACGCGCTCATCCCATCACTTCTCGCTGTGCGCGAACTCGGGGTCCCACGAGGCTCGCATGCTAAACTCCATCGTAGTTTTCACTGTTTCTATTCGATCCCCGGGGAGCCTCTCGCCCGGGCTGGGACCAAAAGGGGGTCACGCATGGGGCGCGGCCGTCAAAAGGCGAAGCACACCAAGATCGCTCGCGAGTTGAAGTCGTTCAGCCCAGAGGTGAACTACGACGCGCTGGAGCGGGAGCTGACCGGACATTCCCACAGCGACGACGAGTACGCCAAGTGGGCCGACTACGAGCCCAAGGGTGCCAGCACGTACGAATACGAGGACGAGGACGAGGAGACCGGGACGCCGAAGCGCGCCTGATTTCGCACCGTCACAGCCAGCCCTGCTTCGTCGCGATGGACACGGCCTCCGACCGGTTGCGTGCGCCGGTCTTCCCGATCGCGCTAGAGAGGTGATTGCGGACGGTCCCCTCGCTGAGGTGCAGCCGACGCGCGATGTCCGCAATCGTCCCACCGTCGCCCGCGACCTCGAGCACCTCCGCTTCGCGCACCGTGAGCGGTGACGCTCCGGAGGCGAGCGACTCCGCGGCCAGAGCCGGGTCCACCACCCGCAGGCCGGACGCGACCCGGCGCACCGCATCGGCCAGCTGGCCCGACGGGGTGTCCTTGACGACGAAGCCGGACGCACCCGCCTCCATCGCCCGCCGTAGGTAACCGGGCCGTCCGAAGGTGGTCACGATCAGCGACCGGCACGACGGCAGCGCCAGACGCAGGGCCGCCGCCGCCTGGATGCCGTCGAGACCCGGCATCTCCACATCCAGCAGCGCCACATCCACCGCCTCGGCCCGCGCAGCCGCGACCACCTCGTCGCCGCGCCCCACCTGGGCCACGACCTCGAGGTCCGGCTCGAGGTCGAGCAGAGCGGCCACGGCACCGCGGACCAGCGCCTGATCGTCGGCGAGCAGCAGCCGGATCGCCGCGCTCACGCCATCCTCCGCACGCTGAGCAGCGTCCCACCACGCGGGCCAGGGACGACGGCGAGCTGTGCGCCCGCCTGCGCCGCCCGGGCCGTGAGGCCGGCCAGCCCCGAGCCGGCGGTCCGCATCGCGCGCGACGACGCCGTGGCACCCACGGGAGCCGGCACCGCCTCGGTACCCGCGAGCGGTCCGCGGCCGTCGTCCTCGATCTCGAGGCGGTCCGGCCCGACCGTCACCCAGCAGTTGCGGGAGCGGGAGTGCCGGATCACATTCGTGACGCCCTCGCGCAGCACCCAGCCGAACAGCTCCCGCAGGTCCGGCTCCACGTCCTCCCCGTTGCGGGGCAGATGCGCCTGGATGTCCGCCGCCGCCAGGCTCGCCTGTGCAGCCGCGAGCTCGGTCGAGAGACTCATCTCGCGGTATCCGGCCACCGCCGCACGCAGGTCGGCGAGGGCGGACCGGCTCAGTCGCTCGATGTCCGCGATCTCGTCCGCTGCTCGGGTGGGATCCGTGGGGACCAGTCGCTGCGCGAGCTCGGACTTCACGGTGACCACGGTGAGCGAGTGCCCCAGCACGTCGTGCATGTCCCGCGAGAAGCGGGCGCGCTCCTCCACGACAGCCAGCCGCGCGATCTCGCCCTGCGCGTTCCTCAGCCGCCTCAGGGCGTCGATCTGCCGGGCGAAGGCGGCCATCATGACGCCCATGGAGAGGGTCACGAGGGCGATGTACCAGTTGTCCGCGAGGGTGCCGGCCGCCGCGAAGACGACGAGCTGGATCAGGGCGAGGAGCCCGATGATCGCGAACGTCAGCGACGTGCGCGACACCACCATCCCGGCGACGCAGGCGACATACACCCAGGTCCAGGAGGCGACCGGCCCGAGGAGGGGGAAGAGCGGCAGTGTCAGGAGGAAGTAGCCCCCCAGCCCGAGCAGGCGGGTCCGCTCCTCCGCCCACCAGAGCACCGGCGCCAGAACGAGGAAGCCGACATAGATCACGGCGAGCAGCGCGGTGGCCAGCAGCCGGTGGAGGAGCGACCAGGGCGACGACCACACCGCCACCAGCACAGAGATCTGATAGAGCAGTCCGACGGTCGCACCCGGGTACCAGCGGAAGGCCGACGGGTGCGTGAGCCGTTCGCGCCATCCGATCGGGCGGACGCCCGCCAGCTCGTTCGAGAACACGTTGCTACCTTAGGTCAGCGCGTCCCAGTGCGGCGCCGAGCATCAGCCCCGGGCCGCGTCGCGACGGTAGCGCCAGACGACGAGCGCAGCCAGCGCGACCGTCCACAGGGCGAGCACGATCGCCGGCGTGAGCGCGTCACCGCTCTGCAGGGCGCCGAGCTGGCCCACCCGGTTGAGCCAGTAGGACGGCACGGCCTTGGCGACGTCGGCGACCCAGGCGGGGAAGATCTGCAGCGGGATCCACAGACCGCCGAGGATGGCCATCCCCATGAACACGACCATGAACAGCGGCTGTGCGAACTCCGGCTTCGCGAACTGGCCGATCACGATGCCGAGCAGCGCGAACGGGATGACGCCGCACCAGACGGCGAGACCCGCGAGCACCCAGCTGCCCGCCGCGAGATCGGGATGGAACAGCACGAGCGAGACGACGATGATGATGAGGATGCTGAACAGGGCCAGGGCGAGGGCGGCCACGACCTTCGAGACGAGGTAGCCCGTGCCGCTGAGCGGCGTGATGCGCAGCTGACGATTCCAGCCGATCGAGCGCTCGGTCACGATCTGGAACGCCTGCGACAGCGCGGCCATCATCCCGCCGTATGCGGCCACCTGGATGGTGGTGACCACGACCCACGGAAGGTGTGTGGACGCATCCACTTGTCCGGAGCCTCCGTAACTGCCGCCGAAGGCGATCAGCATGATCAGGGGCACCGCGACGGTGAACACGATGGCGCGGGCGTTCTTCAGCTGACGGAGCGAGTCCCGTCCCAGGTACGCGATGGTCATGAGAGGGCTCCTTCGGTGGCGCGTGTCTCGGTGAGGGCGAGGAACGCCTCATCCATGGTGTGCGCTGTCACTTCGATGTCGTGGATGTCGTGGATGTCGTGGATGTCGTGCTCGGCGAGGAGGGCGCGCAGCGTGGCGTCGGAGTCGTCGCTCACGAGCGTCACCCGGTCTCCGCGCCGGTCGGCCGCACGGACGCCCGGGAGGGCGGCGAGAGCGGCCTGGCTCTCGGGTGTCGCCGCGAACCGGGCGGTGGCGCGGATGCGGCGGCCAGAGACGACGGCCTTCACCTCGGCGGGCGTCCCGTCGGCGACGATTCGTCCCCGCGCCATCATGACGATGCGGTCCGCGTGCTCGTCCGCCTCGTCCAGGTAGTGGGTGGCGAAGACGACGGTGCGGCCCGCCTCCGTGAACTCGCGCATGGAGCGCCAGAAGGTGCGCCGCGCCTCCACATCCATCGCGGCAGTGGGCTCGTCGAGGAAGAGGAGGTCGGGGTCGGAGACGACGGCGACCGCGAACCGGGCGCGCTGCAGCTGGCCGCCGGAGAGCTTGGAGACCCGCTGACGTGCGATCTCCGTGCAGCGGGCGCGCTCGAGCGCCTCCGTCACGGTCAGCGGGTTCCGGTGGGCCGCGGCGACGAGGGCGACGGACTCCGCGACGGTGAGCGTCGGGAGCAGCGCGCCGCCCTGCAGCATCGCCCCCACCCGGCCCTCACGGATAGCGACACGTGGCGTTGCGCCGAAAAGCTCTGCGCTTCCTGCCGACGGCCGGGCCAGGCCCAGCGCGAGGTCGATGGTGGTCGATTTGCCGGCTCCGTTCGGACCGAGAAGGGCGACGACTTCGCCCGGGCTGATGCTGAGGTCGACGCCGTCGACGGCCGTGAGCGCGCCGAAGCTCTTGCGCAGGCCGGTGAGGCGGATGGCGGGTTCATTCACGCCTCTCAGCGTGCCCGACACCCGCACCGAACCCCCAGTGCGCCTGTCAGCATCCGCCCATGACATTTGTCACGCCCCACCGCCGAGTCCGCACAGATTGCACGTCGCAGCGGCGCGGCGCGTGCAGTCTTCGCGGACTCGACGGTGGGGCGCGAGCGGAGAGGAGGGGAGGTGCGGGTCAGGCGTAGGCGCCGGTGAGGCGGACGGCGCCGCCCTCGACGCCCTTGGCGCCCTGCTCGAAGCCGGTCAGGTCGCGGGGCGCTGTGGAGACGGTCCCGGCGCGCCACGTGGGGATGCCGTCGGCCGTGATCGCGGCGGCCACCGCATCCGCCGCCTCGGGCGACACGACAGCGAACATCCCGATGCCGAGGTTCCAGGTGCCCTCTGTGGACTCCAGCGAGCTTCCCGCGAGGTCGCTCAGGATGCGGAACACCGGCGTCGGCGACCAGGTCGAGCGCTCGACCTCGACCCAGGAGCCGACGGGGAGGACGCGGGCCAGGTTCGCGGCGATCCCGCCACCCGTGACATGGCTGAGCGAGTGGATGGCGCCGCCGAGCGACGCATCCTGGAGCACACGCAGCAGCGGGGCCGTGTAGAGCCGGGTCGGCTCGAGCAGGGCCTCCCCGACCACGCCGCCGAACTCGGCCGAGTGGTCGGTGAAGCCGACCCCGCGCGCCGCGAGGATGTGGCGCACCAGCGAGAAGCCGTTGGAGTGCAGGCCCGACGACGCGAGGGCGAGCACCACATCCCCGTCTCGGACGCGGTCCGCACCGAGCACGGCATCCGCTTCGACCACTCCGACCGCAGCGCCGGCGACGTCGTAGTCGTCGGGTCCGAGGAGGCCGGGGTGCTCTGCCGTCTCGCCACCGACGAGCGCCGTGCCGGTCTGGGCGCAGGCGCGGGCGATTCCCTCGACGATCGCGGCGATGCGCTCGGGGACGACCCGGCCGCACGCGATGTAGTCGGTCATGAACAGCGGCCGGGCGCCCACCACGACGATGTCGTCGACGACCATCCCGACCAGGTCCTGACCGATCGTGTCGTGCTTGTCGAGCGCCTGGGCGATCGCGACCTTGGTGCCGACTCCGTCGGTGGAGGTCGCGAGCAGCGGATGCCGGAAGTCTTTCAGGACCGACACGTCGAAGAGGCCGGCGAAGCCGCCGACGCCGCCCAGCACCTCGGGACCGTGGGTGCGTCCGACGGCCGCCTTCATGAGTTCGACGGCCCGGTCGCCGGCCGCGGTGTCGACGCCGGCTGCGGCGTAGGAGGCGGACGAGGAGGCGCTGAAGTCGGTCACCGGTCCATCGTATCGGGGCCGGTCACTCCTGTCGGGCGGGGTCCCCGTAGGAGAGGAGCGGCTCGAACTCGGAGTCCGGGCCGGGCTCGCACCCGTCGGAGGTGGGGCCGGAGCCGTCATCCGTGGCGGCGAGATCGGGCCGCTCCAGCAGGTTCTTGCCCAGGTGGTGCGCGTCCGGCAGCTCGATCGGGTAGACGCCCGTGAAGCACGCCGTGCACAGGCGCTCGCGTGGCTGCTCCGTGGCGGCGATCATGCCGTCCTCGGAGAGGTAGCCGAGGCTGTCGGCACCGATGGACTGACGTACCTCTTCGACCCCCAGCCCGGTCGCGATGAGCTCGGCGCGGGAGGCGAAGTCGATGCCGTAGAAGCACGGCCAGGTGATCGGCGGGCTGGAGATGCGCACGTGCACCTCGGCGGCACCGGCCTCGCGCAGCATGGACACCAGGGCGCGCTGCGTGTTCCCGCGGACGATCGAGTCGTCCACGACGATCAGGCGCTTGCCCTTGATGACCTCCTTCAGCGGGTTGAGCTTCAGCTTGATGCCCCGCTGGCGGATGGTCTGCGACGGCTGGATGAACGTCCGGCCCACGTAGGAGTTCTTCACCAGGCCCTGCCCGAACGGGATGCCGGACGCCTGGGCGTAGCCGATGGCCGCCGGTGTGCCGGACTCCGGCGTCGGGATGACGAGGTCGGCATCGACCTCGTGCTCGCGTGCCAGCCGGCGTCCCATCTCGACCCGTGCCTCGTAGACGCCGCGACCCGCGATCGTCGTGTCCGGACGGGCCAGGTACACGTACTCAAAGACGCAACCGGCGCGCTTCTCCTCCGCGAAGCGCTGGCTGCGCAGGCCGTTCTCGTCGATGGCGATGAGCTCGCCCGGCTCGACCTCGCGCACGAAGCTCGCGCCCACGATGTCGAGGGCCGCCGTCTCGGAGGCGACCACCCAGCCGCGCTCCAGGCGGCCGAGCACGAGCGGACGGACGCCCTGCGGGTCGCGCGCGGCGTACAGGGTGTGCTCGTCCATGAAGACCAGGCAGTAGGCTCCACGCAGTCGCGGGAGCACCTCCAGAGCCGTGGCCTCGAGGGTGTGATCGAGATCGCCGCGGAGCAGCGCGGTCACGACCGCGGTGTCGGTCGTGTTCCCCCGCGAGAGCTCGCCGTCGTGCTCGGGGTACCGCTCGTGGACGAGCTGCATCAGCTCGGCCGTGTTCGTCAGGTTGCCGTTGTGGCCGAGGGCGACGGTGCCGCTCGCCGTGGAGCCGAGGGTGGGCTGCGCGTTCTGCCAGCTGGATGCGCCGGTCGTCGAGTAGCGCGTGTGCCCGACCGCGATGTGGCCGGGCAGCGAGTTCAGGGCGTTCTCGTTGAAGACCTGGGAGACGAGCCCCATGTCTTTGTAGATGAGGATCTTGTCGCCGTCGCTGGTCGCGATGCCGGCCGACTCCTGCCCGCGGTGCTGCAGCGCGTACAGACCGAAGTAGCTGAGCTTGGCGACCTCCTCGCCGGGGGCCCAGACGCCGAAGACTCCGCAGGCGTCCTGCGGCCCCTTCTCTCCGGGAAGCAGATCGTGACTGAGAAGACCGTCGCCTGCGGCCACAGCGGACCCCTTTCAGGATGTCGGGATGTTCAGCTCTCGGTGCTGCCCGGGTTGTTCGAAGTGCTCTGACTGCTCTGGTCGCCGGGCTCCGGCTGCGAACCCTCTCGCCGCGCAGGCGGCGAACCGGGCTCGGGGACGCGCACGTCGATTCTATCCGCCTGAACGGTGCGCGCTCGACGGGCGGTCGCGCGGTCGAGCACCAGGGCCACCACGGCGCCGAGGGCGACGCCGATGGTCGCGCAGATGGCGAGCAGGAAGCCGAAGACGCTTCCCCGGTCGTAGGTCGGGTTCTCCGGGAAGGAGTACGTGAGGATGAGCGCGACGATGGCGAACAGCACGGCGCCGGCGATCATGAACCGGAAGTACCGCGGCGAGCGCCGCACCCGCACCTGCGCGGAGGTGACGGTCTCCTCGGGTGCCTGTTCCGCGGCGGCCGGCTCCTCGGCTGCCGGTTCCTCGTCGGAGGGCGGCTGCTCGGGGGTGTCGGTCATGCGTCCCATTCTCCCAGATCGAAACTGAGCGGGCGTCGGGCGTCATGCAGCCCGATCGACGTCGTCTGAAGAGGTATGAGCCCTCCTCTCGGCGCGAGCCGCGCATCCCGAACATCCGTCGTCCTCGTCCCGGTCGGGGCGGCAGCGTTCGGGTTGCTGATGGTGACGGCCGCTGTGGTGGCCGTGCTCTTCGGCGTGCAGCCGTGAGCGCCGCGACCCGGTAGCGCAAACCCCATAGCGCAGGCTCAGTAGCGCAGCGGGACGAGTCCCTCCAGAGAGGCCCGCTGGCCGGAGGCGTGGATGCTGCCCGAGGCGACGCCCTCCTCCCAGGTCATCCCGCCGGAGGCCAGCGACAGCCAGGTGGCGGCGTCGGTCTCGATGACGTTCGGCGGCGTCCCCCGGGTGTGCCGCGGTCCGGGGATGCACTGCACGGCGCCGAACGGCGGCACGCGCACCTCGACGGTGTTGCCGGGCGCCCGCTCCGCGAGCAGTTGCAGCAGGTACCGAACGGCCGTCGCGGTCGTCTCCCGGTCGGCTTCCCCTGCCACCGCCGCGCGCGTCGCCGGACCGCCGACCTCGTCCGGGATCTTCGCTCTCGCCATGCGTCCCATCCTGCCACCGGGTCATCCAGAGGCGCCCTGCGGCCGAAGCCGCGCATCCCCTCCCTCTAGCATGGTGGCGTGAAGATTCTCGTCCTCGGTTCCGGTGCCCGTGAGCACGCCATCATCACCGCGCTGCTCGCCGAGGGGGCCGGCCACGACATCGTCGTGGCGCCCGGCAACGCCGGCATCGCTCAGGAAGTGCGGGTGGATGCGACCCTCGATCCGCTCGACGGCGTCGCCGTGACCGAGTACGCGATCGAGAACGGCATCGAGCTGGTCGTCATCGGGCCGGAAGCGCCGCTCGTCGCCGGTGTCGCCGATCCCCTGCGCACGCGCGGCATCCCCGTGTTCGGGCCGGGCAAGGCCGCCGCCCAGCTGGAGGGATCGAAAGCCTTCGCGAAGCGCATCATGGATGCGGCCGGTGTCCCGACCGGGCGGGCCGTTCGCGCCGAGACGCTCTCCGAGGCGGAGGAGGCGCTGGACGACTTCGGAGCGCCGTACGTCGTGAAGGCGGATGGTCTCGCCGCAGGCAAAGGCGTGCTGGTCACCGAGGACCGCGAGGCGGCGGTCGAGCACGCCACGCACTGGCTGCGGCACGGCGGAGTGCTGGTCGAGGAATTCCTCGACGGGCAGGAGGTGTCGCTGTTCCTCTTCAGCGACGGCCACGACGTGCTCCCGTTGTCCCCGGCCCAGGACTACAAGCGCCTCCTCGACGGGGATGCCGGACCGAACACCGGCGGGATGGGCGCCTACTCGCCGCTGCCGTGGCTGCCGGACGGCTTCGTCGACGAGGTCATCGAGACGATCGCCCTCCCGACGGTGCGCACGATGGCCCGCGAGCAGACGCCGTTCATCGGGCTGCTCTACTGCGGACTGATCCTGACCGAGCGCGGCATCCGCGTGATCGAGTTCAACGCCCGCTTCGGCGACCCGGAGACGCAGGTCGTGCTCCCCCGGCTCGTCACGCCTCTGTCCGCGCTGCTGTTCGCAGCGTCGACGGGCGGCCTCGGGCGGCTGCCGCGTCCCGAGTTCGCGCTGGACACCGCGGTGACCGTTGTCCTGGCGAGCGAGGGCTATCCCGAGGCTCCTCAGACCGGCCGGCCGATCACGGGCCTCGAGGAGGCCGCCGCCGTACCGGAGGTGACCATCGCGCACGCCGCGACCGCGCGCGACGAGGCGACCGGCGCCCTCCTGGCGACCGGAGGACGCGTCCTCTCCGTGGTCGCTCGCGGCACCGGCTTCGCCGAGGCGCGCTCACGCGCCTACGAAGCCCTCGCACACATCCACCTCGAGGGCGCCCACTACCGCACCGATATCGCCGCCCGGGTGTCCTAGCCCGGTTCCGAGGCGCTTTCCGGGGCCTCTTTCGAGGACGGCGGTTCCGCGATCAGCGGAGGAGCCGGGCGAGGAAGGGGTTGCGGAAGCGCGCGTCGGGATCGAAGCGGGCGGCGAGAGCGGCGAAGTCGGCGAGGCGTGGGTAGAGCGAGGGGACGACGCCCTCGCGATCGAGGTACAGCTTGCCCCAGTGCGGACGTGCGCCGAGCGGCAGGAGCGCGGCCTCGACCTGCGGGAGCACCGCCTCCACGCCGGCCTGGTCGCGCACCCAGGTGAAGTGGAGGCCGACGACGTCGGTCCCGTACGAGCTCGACAGCCAGAGGTCGTCGGCTGCGACCGTGCGGATCTCGGTGATCTGCAGCAGGGGCGCGACCAGCGGCGCCAGCTCGCGAACCGCCTCGATCGCCTCCACGGCCCGGGACCTCGGCACCAGGTACTCGGACTGGATCTCCTCGCCGTTGGAGGGCGTGAACTCGAACCGGAAGTGCGCCAGCCGCTCACTCCACGGACCGGCCACCCCCAGCTGCTCCGTGGTGTTCCGCACATCCATCGTCGGGATCATGTGCCGCGGCTCGGTCAGAGCCGGCGCACCGAAGAAGTCGTCCTCGATCGCGGATTCCGCTCCGTCGAGCTCCTTGAGCCAGGCGAGGGACACGGACGGCTCGTCCCAGGTCGTGAAGAGACTCACGCTGTACGCGGCCGACGTGAGCTCGTCGAACCGGCCGAGCACCGCATCCCACGGCACTCCGCCGAACAAGCGCTGACGCGCGTCGAACGTCGGCCGGATGTCGAGGGTCACCTCGGTCACCACGCCGAGCGCGCCGAGTCCCACAACGGCACCGTCGAATCCCTCGTCGCCGCGGCGCAGGTCCACGAGCTCGCCGGAACCGTTCAGGATGCGCAGCCCGGCGACCGCCGTGGCCAGGTTGCCGTTGCGGTCACCCGAGCCGTGGGTGGCCGTGGCGATCGCACCGGCGACCGAGATGTGCGGGAGGGACGCGAGGTTGTGCAGCGCCCATCCGGCTTCCTGAAGCTCGCGGGCGAGATCTCCGTAGCGGACGCCTCCTCCGACCGTGACCGTGCGCGACGCCTCGTCGATCCGCACTGCATCGGGCAGTCCGGCGGTACTCACGAGCAGCCCCGGCGTGTCCGCCAGATCGTTGAACGAGTGCCTGCTGCCGAGCGCCCGGACAGCCGGCGCGCCGACGATCAGCTCGCGCAGCTCCTCGACCGTTTCCGGGCGCGCGATGCGCTCCGCTCGGTACTCGTAGTTGCCTGCCCAGTTCATCTCGGCCATCGCGGTCCTCCTCGATCCGTCTCGCCCGGCGGTGCTCCGCTCCGGTCGACTCTCCATTCTAGGAATGTGACCGTGAACATTCGTTTGAGTCCGTTTGTGCGGAAATACTGCGTAGCCTCGACGGCGACCCGCGCAGTATGGTGCCCGTGACGATTGGATGCGACCGCCGGGAAGGGGCAGTGATGGCCGAATTCGAATACGGTCCGGCAGAGTTCCTGGTCGCCCGGTTCGACGGCGACCGACCGTCGGAGGGCGTGGTCCGGGCGATCGCCGAGCTGCTGGATACGGGGACGATCCGGCTGCTCGACTTAGTGATCGTCCGGCGCCACGACGATGGGCGCGTCGAGATCATCGAGCCGGAAGAGCTGGGCGACGACCTCGGTCTCGCCGATCTTCCGGTCGAGGCCTCGGGTCTCGCCGCCGAGGAGGATGCGGAGCAGATCGCCGAGCTCCTGGATCCCGGCTCGACCGGGGCCATCCTCGTCCTCGAACATCTCTGGGCGAGACAGTTGTCGAGCCGCTTCTTCGAGTCGGGCGGCGTGGTGCTGCTGAGCGAGCGCATCCCGGCTCCGGTCGTGAACGCGGTGGCGGCGGACGCGTACGACGAGCTCGACACCGCCGAGAGCTGAGGAGCACGATAATGTCACCCATCCGGCGAGGCGGACGACCCGGGCTGATCGGGATGGCCGCGCGCACAGCGGTCGTCGCCGGCACGGCCACCGCGGTGTCCGGGAATGTGCAGCGCCGCCAGAACGAGCAGGCTCAGGCGGCGGCGCAGCAACAAGCCGCCGCGCAGCAACAGGCGGCGGCGCAGCAGGCCGCAGCGGAACAAGCGGCGGCGCAGCAACAGCAAGCAGCAGCACAGCAGGCGGCGGCTCCTCCGCCACCCGCAGCATCCGCCGGGAACGACCTCACCGCCCAGCTCCAGCAGCTCGCCACCCTGCACGCCCAGGGCGTGCTCACCGAGGCCGAGTTCACGGCGGCCAAGACACGACTGCTCGGGTAGCCGCCGGCGCGCCTCCCCCTACGATGGACGGGTGAGCGAACTTCCGGGATGGGTCCACGTGTATTCGGGGAAGGTGCGGGACCTCTTCGTCCCGGCCGGCGCGAGCGGTCTCGCCGACACGGACAGCGTGCTGGTCGTCGCCAGCGACCGCGTGAGCGCCTTCGATCACGTGCTCGAGCCGGGCATCCCGGGGAAGGGCGAGCTGCTCACGACCCTGAGCCTGTGGTGGTTCGACCGGCTGGACGATGTACCGAACCACCTCGTCCCGGACCACGCCCTCGTCGGCGATCGTGTCGTGGAGCGGATCCCGGAGGAGGTCTCCGGACGGTCGATGCTGGTGAAACCGCTCGACATGTTCCCCATCGAATGCGTCGTGCGCGGCTACCTGACCGGCAGCGGATGGGCGGAGTACCGGGAGTCGCAGAGCGTCTGCGGCATCCCGCTGCCGTCCGGCCTGCGGAACGGCGACCGGCTGCCGGAGCCGATCTACACCCCCGCCTGGAAGGCTCCGCTCGGCCAGCACGACGAGAACATCAGCTTCGAGCGCACCGTCGAGCTGGTCGGACCCGACGTGGCGGAAGAGCTTCGGCGTCTGTCGCTGCACGTCTATCGGCGTGGCGCATCCATCGCGGAGGCTCGCGGGGTCATCATCGCCGACACGAAGTTCGAGTTCGGCGCCGACCGGGTCACGGGCGAGATCACGCTCGCCGACGAGGTGCTGACCAGCGACTCGAGCCGGTACTGGGACGCCGCAGCGTACGCGGCGGGCGAGACCCCTGAGGAGCGGATGGCCAGCTTCGACAAGCAGATCGTGCGCGACTGGCTGGCCGCGAACTGGGACAGGACGGGCACGCCGCCCGAGCTGCCGGCGGACATCGTGGCGCGGACGGCTGCCCGGTACCGCGAGCTGCTGGAGCGCCTCACCGGGAAGTGAGTCCGGGGAGTGAGGCCGGCCGGCGGGGCGATCGAGACCTGACCGGTGAAATAACGCCGACGCCGCGGCGGTTGATGGTGGTATGCCCGAACTCCTCCCCGCCGACTCCACGATGGGCGCGGTCACTCTGCGCGTCGCCGATCCCGACCGGATGACGGCCTACTACCGCGACGCCGTCACCTTGCGGGTGCTCGCGGCCGAGGGCGGCCGGGTGATCCTCGGGCGCGGCACCACGCCGGCAGTCGTGCTGGAGTACGCGCCGGAGCTGAAGCACGCGGGTCCGGGCGAGGCGGGCCTGTTCCACACGGCGATCCTCTTCGACACCCAGGAGGCGCTGGCCGCCGCCGTGCACTCCGTCGCTCGCCGTGCGCCCGGCACGTTCACCGGGAGTGCGGACCACCTCGTCAGCACGGCCTTCTACTTCACCGATCCCGAGGGCAACGGAGTGGAGCTGTATTGGGACCGCGACCGCAGCCTCTGGAGCTGGACCCACGGGCAGGTCGAGATGGCGACGCTGTTCCTCGACCCCAACGCCTTCCTCTCCGAGCACCTGACCGAGCGCGGTGCCGCCCTCGCGGAGCCCGGGACCGACGAAATCCCGGTATTCGGCGACGCAGCCGTCGGCCATGTGCACCTGTCGGTGGGCGACGTGGAGACGGCGCGCGCCTTCTACGTGGATCGTCTCGGCTTCGAAGCGACGGCCGCCCTCGGCGGCTCGGCACTGTTCGTCAGCGCCGGGGGATACCACCACCACATGGCGATGAACACATGGAACAGCCGTGGGGCCGGCCGCCGCCGGCTCGCGCTCGGGCTGGGTCAGGTCGAGATCCGGGTCCCCTCAGCTGACGACGTGGGTGCGTTGGGCGAGAGGATGCGGCATTTCGGCGTGCCGACGCAGGACGACGGGCGCGCGCTGGCCTTCGAGGACCCCTGGGCGAACGCGGTGCGGGTCGTCGCCTGACCTCGTCCGTGCGGATCGCGGCAGTGTCGGAGGTCGCTGGCAGGCTGATCGCACATCCTTCCACTGCCGCTCCAGGAGGCACCATGCAGTTCGCATCCATCCGCATCGTCACCGCAGACGTCGATCGTCTCGCTCGCTTCTACGAGGAGCTGACCGGCGTCCCCGCTGTGCGACCCGCTCCGGTGTTCGCCCAGTTCGAGGTGGGCGGGGGGACCCTGGCGATCGGTGGCGTGGAGACCGTGGCCATGCTGGGCGAGGCTGCTCCACGCCCCGCGTCGAACGACTCGATCATCGTCGAATTCCAGGTGGATGACGTGGATGCGGAATTCGCGCGTCTCCAGCCGGACGACGTGGTGCTCCCGCCGACGACGATGCCGTGGGGCAACCGGTCGACGCTCTTCCGCGATCCCGACGGCAACCTCGTCAACCTCTTCACTCGCCCCACCCCCTGACGCTCGCCCCCCACCGTCGAGTCCGCAGAGACTGACGGCGCGCGCGGCGTGTCGCGTGCAATCTCTGCGGACTCGGTGATGGGTGGGAGTCGAAGGAGGGCGTCAGTCGGTGATGGGAGCGGCGTGCGCGCCGTGTCGCGGCTCGTCTCCGGGGCCGACATCCGTCGAGGGCGGTGCGTCCGCCGCGTGCGAGCGGTGCGGGGCGGCATCCACGGGGACGGGCGCGGCGTGCGAGCCGTGCGTAGTCACCGCTGGGTCGGGGACGGCCGCGGGAGAGCCGGCGGCTGCATCGGCTACCGCAGGCGCACCGGCTGCGACGGGCACACCGTCTGCTTCAGGCGCACCGGCCGCCGCAGGCGCACCGACCCCGGCCGGGGCAGCCCAGGCGCGCGGCTTGGGCCGCTCCCACCACACCACCACCAGTGCGCCGAGGAGCGCGACCGCGGCGGGCAGCAGCAGCGCCTCCGACATCGCCTGCGTGAAGCCGGCGTGCAGGAACTGCGGCAGCTCGGTCCCTGTGCCCGCTCCCGAGGGAGTCGCGCCACCGGGCAGTTTCGGGAGGTCGACGGCGAGGCGTCCCGAGATGAGGGCGGCGATGGATGCGCTGCCCAGCACCGCGCCGACCTGGCGCGTCGTGTTGAACACCCCGGAGCCCGCGCCCGCCTGGTTCATCGGCAGATTCCGGGTCGTCGTCGTGGAGATCGGCCCCCAGACGCCCGACATGGCGATGCCGAGGATGCCGCTCGGGATGAGCAGCAGGAAGATGTTCACGTCCGGAGTCAGCATCCGCGAGTACAGGAACAGAGAGAACGCGAACAGCAGCAGCGCGGGAGTGGCGATGTTCCGCGGGTTGATCCTGTCGATCAGCTTGCCGACGAACGGCGCCAGCACTCCCGAGAAGACCGCCATCGGCGCGAGCATCAGGGCCGACTCCGTGGGGGTCAGGCCACGCACCGTCTGGAAGTAGAACACGAGCGGCAATGCCATGCAGGTGACCGCGAATCCCACCGTGGTGATCGCGCCGTTGGACAGCGAGAAGTTGCGATCCCGGAACAGCGGGAGCGGCAGCAGCGGCTCCTTCTTGTTCCGCGCCTGCCAGACGACGAAGGCGGCGAGCACGACGAGGCCGGCGATGATGAGGCCCCACACCGAGATCGGGCCCCAGATGACGCCCCAATCGTAGGTGCCGCCCTCCTGCAGGCCGAACACCAGCAGGAACATGCCGACCGCCGACAGGACCACACCGAGGATGTCGAAGCTGTGGGTGTGCGTGGGCAGCTTGGGCACCAGGCGCATGGCGAGGATGAACGCCACGATGCCGACGGGGACGTTGATGAAGAAGATCCACTCCCAGCCCAGGCTGTCGACGAGCACGCCGCCGAGCAGCGGGCCGATCAGGGTGGCGACGCCTGCGACGGCGCCCCACAGGCCCATCGCCGCGCCGCGCCGGTCCGGCGGGAAGATGCGGGTGATGACGGCCATCGTCTGCGGCGTCATGAGCGAGGCGCCGAGGCCCTGCACGACGCGCGCGGCGACCAGGAAGCCGATCTGCCCCGCGAAACCGCACCAGGCGGAGGCGAGCGTGAAGATCACGAGGCCGACGAGGTACAGGTTCTTCGGGCCGAACCGGTCTCCCAGGCGTCCGGTGATGAGCAGCGGGACGGCATAGGCGAGCAGGTAGGCGCTCGTCACCCAGATGACGGCGTTGTAGTCGGTGCCGAGGTTCAGCCCCTTCATGATCGATGGGTTGGCGACGGACACGATGGTCGTGTCGATCAGGATCATGAAGAACCCGATGACGAGCGCCCAGAGGGCGGGCCACGGCTTCAGTTGGCGTTCCATGAGGTCTTCTCTCCGTGCGTGTCCTCGGACCAGGACACTACGCCTGCCTCGAGGTCTGCGATCAGGGTTTCCAGGATTTCCACGTCGGCCGCGGCGAGTGCTCGCTGGTAGCGCACATCCAGCCAGAACTTCGCGGGGAGTCCGCGCTCACTCAGGTGCGTGACGGCGTCATCCAAGATCGAGGTGTCGGCCCGGATGAGCGAGACGCGCTTGCGAAGCAGCGCGATCACGGTCTGGACCGG
Organism: Leifsonia sp. HAY1-4F; assembly: GCF_056755275.1. Classification (NCBI taxonomy): domain Bacteria; kingdom Bacillati; phylum Actinomycetota; class Actinomycetes; order Micrococcales; family Microbacteriaceae; genus Leifsonia; species Leifsonia sp. HAY1-4F. The sequence goes on along the minus strand of NZ_JBNDHX010000014.1, from coordinate 32,719 downwards.
CAGGTTGTGCGCCTCACCGAGTCCGAGGGGGAACTCGGGGTACTCGTTGATGGGCGTGCCGATGATGTCGGTGATGCGCTCGCCGAGAGCGCTGGTACCGCTGTCGGTGATCTCGTAGGTGGTCCGCTCGGGCCGGTTGCCCTCCCGCTCGGTGCCGGTGGCACGGACGAAGCCATGCGCCTCGAGTCGATCCACCGTGTGGTAGAGCGACCCCGGACGCACCTTGACCAGCCGGTCCTCGGAGCGCTGCATGAGCGTCTGATACATCTCGTACGGATGCGACGGACGCTCGGCGAGCAGCGCGAGCGCGGCGACGGCGAGCGGGGTGAGCGTGCGGGGTTCGGACATCTCTCTCGATCTCTTGTGGTTATTCCAGAAGGAATATACGGCACGGGCTATTCCGTCGTCAAGCCAGGTTGGGAGTGGAGAGCTGCGCCGGTAGCGTGGGAGCACAGGAAGGAGCCCCATGCTCTTCGCACTCTCCGGCGGCCGGACGCCGCAGATCTCCGACGAGGCCTGGGTCGCGCCGGGCGCCACGGTCGTGGGCGAGGTCACTCTCGAGCCGGGCGCGAGCGTCTGGTACGGCGCCGTGGTCCGCGCGGACAACGCTCCCATCGTCATCGGCCGCGACTCCAACCTCCAGGACAACGTCTCGGCGCACGTGGATCCGGCATTCCCGCTCACGGTCGGCGCCCGCGTCTCGGTCGGCCACAACGCGGTCCTGCACGGCTGCACGATCGAAGACGACGTCCTGATCGGGATGAGCGCCACAGTCATGAACGGCGCACGCGTGGGTGCGGGGTCGCTGGTCGCGGCCGGAGCGGTCGTCACGCAGGGCGCCGTCATCCCTCCCCGGTCCCTGGTCGCCGGTGTCCCGGCGAAGGTCCGCCGCGAACTGACGGACGACGAGCTGCAGAGCATCGCCGAGAATGCCGCGGGATATCTGGACAAGATGGCACAGCACCGGGAGGCGACCGCGCTGGACTGACTCGCGGCAGCGGCAGTCAGCCGTCGCCGCCCTCGGGCTCGGCCTCCTCGCAGCGGCCGTCAGCCGGCGTCGAGCATGGCCCGGTTGAGCGAGAGCAGCTGGTCGGCGAACATCCGGGCTCCGCCCTGGGCGGGGTGCCGCACCGCCGGCGCCTCGATGCCCGCCTCGGCGAGCGCACCCTGCGCCTTGCGCCCGACGGCGACGACGGTCTCCACCCCGAGCGCACGGATGAGCTCGAGGGCGACAGGTCCGCCCGCGCGCACCTCCGAAGACCGCGGCGTGCGGTTGCTCTGCGGCATGCCGGCCACGAAGGGATGGTGCGGATACACCGGCCACGACAGCGGCAGTGGCCCCTGCCAGGCGCTCATCGTCTCCCAGAACACCCGGCTCGAGGCCTCCCAGGGGGCCCGCGGCGTCGGCGGCAGTTCGAGGCCGGGAAGCACCCCGGCCTCCGCCTCCCTCACGGAGGTGAACGGGACACCGGTGACCGTCATGCCGCGCCAGCCCGGCGCCTCCCCCAGGAGCAGGATCGGCGAGTGCGGAACCGCCAGATAGCGGCGGAAGTTGCGCTCCCGGAGCCGGCCCAGCTCGTCGTCGCCGTAGAGCAGTTCGGCGTCGTCCGGGACCGGGACATCACGGATCATCTCGAAGAAGCGGTCGAACACCACCCCAGGCTACGGCCGCACGCCGACACGCTGATGCGCCGTCACGGCGAGCGCCCGATCCACCGCCTCCAGGGGGAACGTCTCACCCACCTGCTCCGCGAAGGGGTAGCTCCGCCAGTTCTGGACCAGGAACGCGACCGCCTGCTCCAGGTGCCGAGGGGCGTAGTTGTGGACGCCGCGGATCGTGAGCAGCCGCCGCACCAGCTGCTCGGGCACGATGCCGAGTTCCGGTCCGGGCGACACCGAGCCCACGAGCACGAGCACGCCGCCGACGTCGATGGCGCCGAGCAGCGACTGGACGGCGGCCGGGTTGCCGGAGAGCTCCAGCGCGATGGTCGGCGCAGGTGCGCGGCCGCCCACCTTGGCGAGCACGGCGGCGAGACCGGTCGACGAGCCGGCGGCGGCATAGGGGTCGGCGACACCCGATGCGCCGAACGCGAGCACGGCATCCCTACGCTCGGGAAGGGGGTCGCTGACCACGACCCGGGCGCCCGCCTCGACGGCCATCGCAGCGGCGGTGAGGCCGAGCATGCCGGCGCCGGCGATCAGCAGGAGGGCCCCGTCGAGCGGGACGATCTCGCCCGCCGCTTCGAGCGCTGCAGCCACCGTCGCGGTGCCGCACGACGCCGGCGCGAGCACCTCCGCCGGAATGTCCTCGGGCACGCGGACCAGCGGTGTCCCGCCGAGGATGTGCGTGTGCGTCGCGAAGCCGCCCGACAGCTCCCAGCCGCGCCGCATCCGCTCGTGCCCGTACTTCTGGAGGCCGAGGCACTTCTGCGGGAGTCCGCGACGGCAGCGGACGCAGCGCCCGCAGGGCACGGCGACCGACCACACCACCCGCTCCCCGAGCGACACCCGATGCCCGTCCGTCGTCTTGGCGCCGCCGCGGCCGAGCGCGATCACGCGGCCGACCTGCTCGTGGCCGAGAACCAGCGGTGCCGGCGCCTGCCGATGGCCGAGCACCGTGTGGATGTCGGAGCCGCACACGGTCGCCAGCTCCACCTCCACCAGCACATCCCCCGGCGCCAGCCGCACCCCCGGAACCGCGACGGCCTCGTGGGCATGTCCTTCGCCCGGCCACACCATCGCGGTGGCCGACGGGTACACACTCACGCCCATCCCCAGTCGCGCCGGCGGCTCGACGACGCGCGGGGTCACCGCTCTGATCGTCACCGGGCGCCGGCCACGGCGAGATCGTCCTGCTTGCCCATGCGGAGCCTCCCCTGCGTGCGCTGCGACAGCGGCGTTCCGTCAGGCTAGGAGCCGGGTGCGACGGCGCGCGCAACTGCCGGTAACGCGCGGGTGAACGGAGGGCGGACCGCAGGTGCCGCGCGCGAGTCGACGGACTGTTGCACTTTCCCCACGACCGGCGCACAATTGCATCATGGCCTCTGGCGACAACACCCGCGAGTTCGATCCCGACATCGTCACGGACTTCCGGGAGCGGATGTCATACGGCGCATACCTGGATCTGGACACGCTCCTGAGCGCTCAGCGCCCGGTGAGCCGCCCCGAGCATCACGACGAGCTGCTGTTCATCATCCAGCACCAGACCACCGAACTCTGGCTCAAGCTCGTGCTGCACGAGCTCGAGTCCGCGCGGGACCTGCTGCGTTCCGACGACCTCTCCCCGGCCCTGAAGCGGATCGCCCGGGTCAAGCACATTCAGCGCACCCTGACCGAGCAGTGGTCCGTCCTGGCGACGCTCACGCCGACGGAGTACGCCGAGTTCCGCGGCTTCCTCGGCAACTCCTCCGGGTTCCAGTCGTACCAGTACCGGGCCGTGGAGTTCGTGCTCGGCAACAAGAACCGCCGCATGCTCAGCGTGTTCGAGAGCGACCCGGCCGCGCATGCGCTGCTCGCGGAGCTGCTGGAGGCGCCGAGCGTCTACGACGAGTTCCTGCGCTACCTGGCCCGCGCCGGCTTCGCCGTGCCCCCCTCTCTGCTGGAACGCGACGTCACGCAGGCGCACGTGTTCACACCGGAACTGGTGCCCGTCTTCCGCGAGATCTACGAGAACGCGAACGAGCACTGGCGCGAGTACGAGGCCTGCGAGGAGTTCGTCGACCTGGAGGACAACTTCCAGCTCTGGCGTTTCCGTCACCTGAAGACCGTGCAGCGCACCATCGGGATGAAGTCGGGCACGGGCGGATCCAGCGGAGCCGCCTTCCTGCAGAAGGCGCTCGACCTCACCTTCTTCCCCGAGCTGTACGCCGTCCGGACGGAGATCGGATCGCCCGCGTGAGCGATCCGGCCGACACCACCTTCACCGTCGACGCCGTTTGGAACGGCCACCGCTTCCTCGGCCCCACCACCTTCCGCAGCGACGGCGAGCTCCTCCATCCCATCGATGGCCTGCCCTCGACCAGCGGACACACCGGACGCGGCGGGCACTCGGGCGAGGCTCGCCACCACCCCATCGGCGGCACCCTCTTTCCCCGCCTCACCGACCACCACACGCACCTCGGGCTCACCGACCAGCACGCGCTGTTCACCGGCGGCATCACGCACGCAATCGACCTCGGCTGGGTGCCCGCTGTCGCCGCCGGCTGGCTGGCCGACGACCGGACGCGACCCTCGGTCGCCATTGCGGGCTCGCTCATCACGTGCCGGGGCGGCTACCCGGTCGCTGCCGGATGGGGGCCGCCGGGCTCCTCGGCGGAGGTGGGCGGCGAGCGTGAAGCGCGCCTGGCTGTGCGGGAGAACATCATGCTGGGAGCCTCTCGCATCAAGGTCACCCTCAACACCGAGGCCGGCGAAACGGTGGATGATCGGGTTCTCCACAGCGTTGTGAGCGAATCGCACGCGCGTGGCGTCCCGGTGACCGTTCACGTCCAGGGCGACGGTCAGACGGCCCGTGCCGTGCGCGCCGGGGCGGATCAGCTCGCCCACACGCCGTTCACCGAGCGGCTCGACGACGACCTGATCGCCGAGAGCGTCCGTCGTGGGATGAGCTGGGTCAGCACCCTCGACATCCACGGCTGGGGCGAACCGACGGAGCAGCATCGCATCGCGTCCGGCAACCTCGGGCGCTTCGCGCGGGCAGGCGGCCGCATCCTCTACGGCACGGACCTCGGCAACGGCCCGCTCCCCATCGGCGTCAACGCCCGGGAGCTGCGCGGGATGCTCGACGCGGGCGTCCACCTGGAGGCCGTCCTGCGCTCGATCGCCGGCCTCCGCCGCGCTGACGACGAGTACGCACCCACCGTCGGCCCGCGACTGGCGTGGGTCAGCACACCCCCACCTGCTGACCCGGACGCCATCCCGGACTGGCTCGCGACCGCTCGAGGCCTCACCGTCCGGCAGCTGACCGCCCTGGTCGGCGGCGGCGACGACGACCACGACGACCTCAGCCCGCACCCCGGCCGCGGCCCCGACTCAGCGCCCGGCCCGCTCCCACCATCCCGCCTCTCCCCCTCCGAGGATCACGCATGACCGACTTCGACACCGCCCCTCCCGCCGCCCTCGCGCCCGACCCGCTCAGCGCCGCGCGCTCCCTCGACGCTTCCGACCCGCTCGCCGCCTTCCGCACGCGTTTCGCCGGCATCGACGACGACAGCTCGGCCGTCACCGCGTACTTCGACGGGAACTCGCTCGGCCGGCCGACGCGCGCGAGCGTGGACCGCATCCACCGTTTCCTCCTCGAGGGATGGGGTGGCCGCCTGATCCGCGGGTGGGACGAGGAGTGGATGGACCTGCCGTTCACGATCGGCGACGAGCTGGGCCGCGCCGCACTCGGCGCCGCTCCCGGGCAGACCTTCATCGGCGACTCCACGACCGTCCTCCTGTACAAGCTCGCGCGCGCTGCGGTGGACGGGCTCCCCGAGCGCAGCGAGATCGTGCTCGACACCGACAACTTCCCGACCGACCGCTACGTCCTCGACGGCATCGCCCGCGAGCGCGGCCTGCGGCTGGTCTGGATCGAGGCGGACACCGAGGCCGGCGTGACGCCCGAGCAGGTCGCCGCGGCCGTCGGCCCGCAGACGGCACTGGTCGTGCTGAGCCACGTCGCGTACCGGTCCGGCTTCCTGGCGGACCTGCCCGCGATCACACGGATCGTCCACGACGCGGGTGCGCTCGTGCTGTGGGACCTGTGCCACTCCGCCGGCTCCGTGCCGGTCGACCTGGATGCCGCGGATGTCGACCTGGCCGTCGGCTGCACCTACAAGTACCTGAACGGCGGACCCGGTTCGCCGGCGTTCGGCTACGTGAACGCGCGCCTGATCCCGCAGCTGCGCCAGCCCATCCAAGGGTGGATGGGCGCCCGGGACGTCTTCCTGATGGGACCCGAATACGTGCCGGCCGACAACCTCCGCCGGTTCCTCAGCGGCACCCCGCCGATCGTCGGGATGCTGGCGATGCGCGACACGATCGCGATGATCGAGGAGGCCGGGATCGAGGCGGTCCGCGCCAAGTCGGTGGCGCTGACCGAGTTCGCCGTCGCCCTCGCCGACGCGTGGCTCACTCCGCTCGGCGTGACGCTCGCCAGTCCGCGCGAGCCCGAGCGGCGCGGCGGCCACATCACCCTCGGCCACCCGGCCATGCGGGACGTCACCTCCGTCCTGTGGCAGCGCGACGTCATCCCCGACTACCGCGATCCCGACGGCCTGCGGATCGGCCTCTCGCCGCTCAGCACCAGCTTCGAGGAGCTCTGCACCGGGATGGGCGCCGTCCGCGACGTGCTCGGCGAGCTCGCGCATGACTGACGCCGTGACGACTCGGAGGGCCACGGGGACGCACGCGGAACCGGCCGCCCGCGACGACCTCGAGGCGGGCAGCGGCAGCGCGACCGCGCTCCTGCGCACCGTGGTGGGCAGCGTCCTCCGCCCGATCGGCGGCTGGATGAGCGCGGCCGGCGCGGTCCGCCTGATGGATGGACTGGGCGTCCCGGCGGCGACGGCCCGGTCGAGCCTTGCCCGCCTGTGCTCGCGCGGGGTCCTCCGCCGCGAGCCGCACGACGGGACCGCTGGCTACGCGCTCGATCCCGCCGCCGTTCCCATGCTGGAGCGCGGAGACCGGCGGATCTTCGGCGACCGCGTGGAGGCATCCCGCTGGGTGCTCGTGTCGCTGTCGTTCCCGGAGCGCAGCCGCAGCGACCGGGACCGTCTGCGCCGGCGGCTGGCCGCGCTGGGCTGCGGAACCGTGGCGGACGGCCTCTGGATCGCGCCCTCGGCTCTCGAGGACGAGCTGGCCGAGGCGGTGGCGGCCATCGCAGACACGAGCGCCTCGGCCGCAGCGCGCGGTCGGGGACCCACCTCCCGCACGAGCGACGTGGCTGTCGCCCTCTTCGCCGACGCCTCCCCGCGCGGCGACCTGGCCAGCGGCCTCGCCCGCTGGTACGACCTGCCGGCCATCCGAGCCGCGCACGAGTCCTTCCTCTCCCACTTCGCCGACGCACCCGGACCCGGCGCACCCCGACCCGACGCACCCCGACCCGACGACGACGCGCAGGCGTTCGCCGTATGGATGCGCGCCCTCGACGAGTGGCGCGTCATCCCCTACCGGGACCCCGGCCTCCCCTCCGCCGCGCTCGCCCCCGACTGGCCGGGCGCCGCGTCCGCCGCGCTCTTCCAGCGGCTGCGCAGAGACCTCGAGGCGCGCGCCGTCGCCCACACGGCCTCCGTCGCCACCTCGGACCGCATCCCCGCCACCACACGGTAGAATCGACTCCGAACCCCCACCCTGACGCCCGAGCGAGCGGAGTATCCCCGTGCCGACGATCATTGTTGAAGTGATGCCTAAGGCTGAGCTGCTCGACCCTCAGGGGAAGGCCGTCGCCGGAGCGCTCGCACGCACCGGCCGAGGCCGGGTGACCGGGGTCCGCGTCGGCAAGCGCTTCGAGCTGACCGTCGACGGCCCCATCGACGACGCGGTGCGCGCGACGGTCGAGGAGATCGCCACCGAGATCCTCTCCAACTCCGTCATCGAAGACGTGGTCGGCATCCACTATCCGGCGGAGGTCGACGCCTGATGCGCATCGGCGTCATCACCTTCCCGGGCTCGCTCGACGACCGCGACGCGCTGCGCGCTGTCCGCATCGCCGGAGCCGAGCCGGTCGCGCTGTGGCACGGCGAGCACGACCTGCACGGTGTGGACGCTCTCGTGCTGCCCGGCGGCTTCAGCTACGGCGACTACCTCCGCTGCGGCGCCATCGCCTCCCTCTCCCCGATCATGACCGAGGTGGTGGATGCCGCCGCTGCCGGGATGCCTGTGCTCGGCATCTGCAACGGCTTCCAGATGCTCGCCGAGGCGCACCTGCTCGCGGGTGGCCTGATCCGCAACGACCACGGCAACTTCGTCCGCCGTGACCAGCACCTCACGGTCGAGAACACCCGGACCCCATGGACCAGCGGCTTCGAGCAGGGCCAGGAGATCGTCATCCCGCTGAAGAACGGCGAGGGCGGCTTCATCGCGTCCCCCGCAGAACTCGAGCGGCTCGAGGGCGAGGGACTGGTCGCGTTCCGCTACAAGGACGTGAACCCGAACGGCTCGCTCAACGACATCGCGGGCGTGCGGAACGAGCGCGGCAACGTCGTCGGCCTCATGCCGCATCCCGAGCACGCCGTCGAGCCCGGCTTCGGCCCCGACACGCATCACGCCATGCGCTCGGGCACCGACGGCCTGACGTTCTTCAGCTCGGTGATCCGCTCGGCCCTCGTCGAGGCGTAACTACTTCGGGGCCGCCGTGGGCGGCTTCTTCTGCTTGGGAGGCATCCGGCCGACCTGCTCGAGCGCGACGCCGATCCACTCCCGGAGCCGGTCGGGGTCGTCCTTCCATTCCTCGGGCAGCGAGACGTAACCGCCCATGGGACGCTCGGCCGGCCCGTACGGTCCGGCACCCTCCACCGCGAGCAGTTCGGCTCGCACGGATTCGTCGGGGAGGCGGACCCCGATGCTGTCCCCGAACAGGCCGGCGAACATGTTGCCGTTCACGAACGCGCCGAGGTTCGCGAACATCGGCTTGACCTGGACGCCGGGCGCATCGGGCACGAGCGTCCGGAACAGCTCCTGGGTCTCCTGCGACGGTCGGGGGATGTGCATGGCGTGGCCTCCTGGCGCTCAGGCTAGCCCTGCGTCGGCACCCGGGGCGACCGCATCCTGCCCTCGAGCGCTCCCCGGCCTGACCCTCCGCGCAGCCCGGTAGACTGGACTCCTCCCCCGCCAGCCCCGCAAAGCCTGGAGTGCCCGCGTGACCGACACCACCACCGCGCATGTCGTCGACACTGTCGCGAACGCCATCGAGACGCCGGAGCGGGAGCAGCCGTATGGCGCGCTCGGGCTCAAGGACGACGAGTACGCGCGCATCCGCGAGATCCTCGGCCGCCGCCCCACCAGCGGCGAGCTGGCCATGTATTCGGTGATGTGGTCGGAGCACTGCTCCTACAAGTCGTCGAAGGTCTACCTGCGCCAGTTCGGCCAGAAGGTCACCCCGGCGATGACCAAGAACCTCATGGTCGGCATGGGCGAGAACGCCGGCGTGGTGGATGTCGGCGAGGGCTGGGCGGTCACCTTCAAGGTGGAGTCGCACAACCACCCTTCCTACATCGAGCCGTTCCAGGGCGCGGCCACCGGTGTCGGCGGCATCGTCCGCGACATCATCTCGATGGGCGCCCGTCCCGTCGCCGTGATGGACCAGCTGCGTTTCGGCGCCATCGACCATCCCGACACCGCCCGCGTCGTGCACGGCGTGGTCTCCGGCATCTCCTTCTACGGCAACTGCCTGGGCCTGCCGAACATCGGCGGCGAGACGTACTTCGACTCGGTATACCAGGGCAACCCGCTCGTCAACGCGCTGTCGGTCGGCGTGCTCCGCCATGAGGATCTGCACCTCGCGAACGCCTCGGGCGCGGGCAACAAGGTCGTGCTGTTCGGCGCCCGCACCGGCGGAGACGGGATCGGCGGGGCCAGCATCCTCGCCTCGGACACGTTCTCCGCCGGCGGCCCGACCAAGCGTCCGGCCGTGCAGGTGGGCGACCCGTTCGCCGAGAAGGTGCTCATCGAGTGCTGCCTGGAGCTGTTCCGCGACAAGCTGGTCGAGGGCATCCAGGATCTGGGTGCCGCCGGCATCTCGTGCGCCACCAGCGAGCTGGCCTCCAACGGCGATGGCGGGATGTTCGTCGAGCTCGACAAGGTGCTGCTGCGCGACCCCTCGCTCACGGCCGAGGAGATCCTCATGTCGGAGAGCCAGGAGCGCATGATGGCGGTCGTCAAGCCCGAGCTGCTCGACGCGTTCCTCGCCGTGACCGCCAAATGGGATGTGGAGTCCAGCGTCCTGGGCGAGGTCACCGAGACCGGCCGCCTCGTCATCAACTGGAAGGGCGAGGAGATCGTCAACGTCGACCCGCGCACGGTCGCGGTCGACGGTCCCGTCTACGAGCGGCCCGTGGCCTACCCGACGTGGATCGACGCCCTCCAGGACGACACCGCCTCGGTCCTTCCCCGTCCGGTCTCCGGCGACGAGCTGCGGGAGCAGACGCTCGCGCTGCTCGGCAGCGCCAACCTCGCGGACAAGGGCTGGATCACCGACCAGTACGACTACTTCGTCGGCGGCAACACCGCGCTCTCCTTCCCCGACGACGCCGGAATGATCCGCGTCGACGAGGAGTCGGGCCTCGGTTTCGCCATCGCGACCGACGCGAATGGCCGCTACTGCCAGCTCGACCCCAAGCAGGGCGCGAAGCTGGCGCTCGCCGAGGCGTATCGCAACGTCGCCGCCTCCGGCGCCGTGCCCGTCGCCGTCACCGACTGCCTGAACTTCGGCAGCCCGGAGAACCCCGAGGTCATGTGGCAGTTCTCGCAGGCCGTCGAGGGTCTCTCCGACGCCTGCCTGGAGCTGGAGATCCCGGTCACCGGCGGCAACGTGTCCTTCTACAACCAGACCGGCGACACCCCGATCTTCCCGACCCCGGTGGTCGGTGTGCTCGGCGTGATCGACGACGTCGCCCGGCGCATCCCGAGCGGCTGGCAGGACGAGGGCGAGAACATCTACCTGCTCGGCACCACCCGCGAGGAGCTCGACGGCTCGGCGTGGGCGGGCACCATCCACGGTCACCTCGGCGGGCGGCCTCCGGCGGTCGACCTGGCCGGGGAGCGGTCCCTGGCCGAGACGCTGCACGCGGGTGCGGTCGAAGGGCTGATCTCGTCCGCGCACGACCTCGCCGACGGTGGGCTGGCACAGGCCCTCGCCGAGAGCGTCATGCGCTTCGGCGTCGGAGCGCGGGTCTGGCTGACCGAGATCGAGGAGCGCGACGGAGTGGATGCGGCGACCGCCCTGTTCTCGGAGTCGACCGCGCGTGTCATCGTCTCCGTCCCGCGGGAGGACGACGTGAAGTTCCGGGGCCTGTGCGCCGGGCGCGGCATCCCGGCCCTCCGCATCGGCGTGACGGACGCCGAGGTCGGGTCCCAGCCCGTCCTCGAGGTGCAGGACCTCTTCACCATCGGCGTCGAGGAGCTCCGCGGCGTCCACCGCTCCACCCTCCCCGAGCACTTCGGCCCCACGGTCGCCTGACCCCCTCGCCTTCCCCCCGCGGAGGGTTCGGGAACGATACGGTGTGGGCATGACCCGTGCCCGCACCGACGCGCTGCCGGTGCGTCCGCTGCTGTCCTGGCGGGCTCGTCGCGCGGTCTCCGTCACCGCCGTCGTGCTGCTCGTCCTGCTCATCCTCGCCAGCTTCGCCGCATCCACGCCGTGGCCGTCCGCCCTGGTGATCCGCAGCGTCTTCGCGAAGGGCGCCGCCGAGACCGTGGCCGAGATGCAGCCGTTCGTCCCCACGAGCGGGGTCAGTGCGCAGACCGGGCTCCGGTATGCGGCCGGCTCGCCGGACACCACCTTCGACGTGTTCCGTCCGACGACAGCCGGCGAGCCGCTCCCCACCGTCGTCTGGATCCACGGCGGGGCCTGGATCTCCGGAGCCAGCCAGGATGTGGACCCGTACCTCCGCATCCTCGCCGCCCAGGGCTTCACCACGGTCGCCCTCAACTACACGGTCGGACCGGAGGCGACCTACCCGACCGCCGTCCGCCAGCTCAACGAGGCGCTCGCGTTCCTCGACGCGCACGCCGACACCCTGGGCATCGACCGTTCTCGCATCGTCCTGGCCGGCGACTCCGCCGGCTCGCAGCTGGCCAGCCAGCTCGCCGTGATGACGACGAGCCCCGAGTACGCCCACCTGCTCGGGATGACGCCCGCCCTGCAGCCGGATCAGCTGTCCGCCGTCGTACTGAACTGCGGCGTCTACGATCTGAACGCCCTCTCCGACCTCACGGGGATCTTCTCGTGGGGCTTCAAGACCGCGCTCTGGGCGTACAGCGGCACCAAGGACTGGTCGCAGACCTATGTCGGTTCGACCATGTCGACCATCCAGCACGTCACCCCTGCCTTCCCGCCGACCTACATCTCGGGAGGGAACGGCGACGGACTCACCTGGACGCAGTCCGTGCCGATGGCCGCGACCTTGCGAGCGAAGGGGGTGGACGTGACCGAGCTGTTCTGGCCGGCCGACCACCAGCCCGAGCTGCCGCACGAGTACCAGTTCCACCTGCGCTTCACGGAGGCGCACCAGGCGCTGCAGGCGACGCTCGCCTTCCTGCGCGAGCACACGTCGCGCTAGCGCGAGGCGGCCTTGGGGGCACTTTCCCCCGCGGGGACAAGCCACCTTCAAACTGACATAATCGCGCTTATCGGCTATTAATTACTTAATGCGCGAATTGCTCGACTGTGTACGTTTTGTTACACTTGGGTCTATGAGTCAGGTTGCGATTACAGATGCGCGCGGTCGGCTGGCATCGATCATCGATGAAGCACGTGTTGAGCCGGTGTACCTCACCCGGCGGAACAGGCCTGTGGCAGCAGTGATCGACTCGGGGCAGCTGGAGCGCCTGCTGGAGGACGCTGAAGAGCTTGCGGACATTCGCGCCGTCGACGCGGCGTGGGAGGAAACCGAGCGGCTCAACGAGGTGGCCGTGCCCTGGGACGAGGTCAAGCGGGACCTCGGCCTGACGCTGTGACCTACCTGGTCGAGGTGCTGCCAGCTGCGGCACGTGCGATCAGAAAGCTTCCGCCCGAAGCCCGTGCCCGGGTAGCGGCGGCAATTGAGTTGCTGGCCGATCAACCGAGACCGCCAGCGGCGAAGAAGCTCACCGGTCGCCCGGAGTGGCGTGTGCGAACCGGCGACTACCGCGTGCTCTATCGGATACAGGACGAACAGCTGACAATCGTCATCGTCCACGCGGGGCACCGCCGCGAGGTCTATGACCGGTGAGCGCGTCTCGCTGTGTAGATACACCTTCGCTTTAGGGTGTCGCCGTGACTGTACCTACCGTGACCGTAGCCAAGAACAACTACGTCCTTCCTCTGGGTGACTTCATCGATAGATTTGGGGGCTACTAAGTTGGGCGTGGAACTCCCCAGCGCGACGCCAGGGCTGCCCAACGCGACACCAGTTGGTCTCTTAGTTCTGGTTTGCGTGAGGTCCGTCCTACTATGGTTCGTCGTTCCTCTAGCCTTCCTTTCCTGGCTTGCCGGATTGTTGTGGCTCTGGAGTGACCAATCCCTAAGGGTGTTTGTTCGTTGGGCCGATTGGAACGTGAGCGTGGCCCTCTGCCGAAGCATTATTCGCCCGCTGATGCGAGAGCCTTTGCCCAGCTGGATTCCCCTCCGTTCCGCGTCGCGCCTAGAAACTCGGGTGAAATTCATGGAGTTCTTTTGACTCCAATGCTCACATTAGGTGCCCGACGGGTGGCAGAGGCGTTGCTCGCAGGCATGATCGTCGGCGGCTTAGTCTGGCTGATCCTCACCTAGCGGTCGGGCCGCCGGATCGTATCGCTTTTGATGGCGGTCGCCATCCGGCTGCGCGGTGCTCGAAACGATCGCCTGGATCTACATCGTTCACGGCGCCATAATCGGCATCATCGGCGGGTTCATTGATCTTTCGGGGGTTGGTATTCCCATTGGTGCAATACTCAATGCCATCGGCCTCGGCGTCGGCGTTGGCGGAAGCTTCTTGCTCTGGTGGACGGATACCTATTGGGGAAAAATGCAGATGGGTAACAATCAGGTGGTAAGTATCTAATGAATGCACCAGGCTGGGCCATTGCAATTGCCCTAACCCTTTTTGTGGGCTTGCTTTCATACTGGGTACGAGCTCGTCGCTCTCGCAGACACACCAATGAGGAGATGTACGTCCAGGTAGACGTGCGTCATGCAGTGATCGTTATTACCGTGGGCGCGGCCCTGCTCGTGTTGCCCATATTGATAATCGGCCTGGTGTTGTTCATTTGGATAACTTCGCAATGATTCCGACGCGAGACCCTCAAATCTGAGCGACCAGCCTTTGGCCTCTGATCGACCAGCCTTTGGCCGCGAGCGAAGGGCACGCGGTGGGTACAGGTGGCCTAGCTCATGATCCCCCAACCTCGACTCCGAGGCCCCCGTTGGCTGAAGACACTTTGGCGAGCAGCATGGAAATTCTCAACCTTCGTCGGCAAAGAGGTAGTTATGCTGTTTCGTGGTCGTGGTCAGAAAGTTGTCGGGGAGCTGAGCCGACGCCTTTTCCCCGCCCGCGACGCACACTGACCGATCGGCTTTCGGACGGTGTCGTGTCTGATCGGTGGGAACGCTGCGCACGGAGCCCGGCTCGACATCCGACCGTTGGCGAAGCTAGAGACCGGCCCCGTCTGAGTTGGGCTCACTGGAGAGCACAGAGGAATTCGTCGACAACGGCGGCCGCCTCGTCCGGCCGCTCGAAGAAGAGGAAGTGACCAGCCTTCGCGACGAGGCAGAACGTGGCGCTGGGAATAGCTGCGGCGATCCGCTGACCCGCCTCTCCTGGAATGAGGCGATCTTCCGCACCGTGGATGACAAACGTCGGGCAGGCGATCCGGGCGAGAAGATCGCGTGAGTCGGCTCGAGCCATCACGGCGGACTGCTGTCGCAGAAATCGCCGGGGGCCTACCGTCGTTGCCATACTCCGCCAGGCTCTCAGCAGATCCGGGTCGGACTCATTTTCTTCGGCTACGACTCCCGAAAACGCAGCATTTACCAGTTCGTCGAAGTGGCCCTGCTCGACGAATTGGGATTGCCGTGTCCGGGCAGCGAGCTGCTCATCTGAGTCCGCTTCGGCTGAGGTACTCACCAATGCCAGCCCGTTGACCCGTTGCGGCGCCTGGCGCATCACTTCAAGGGCAACGTAACCGCCCATGCTCGTTCCGAGGAGAGCAAACCGATCCGGCGCGTTCCGAAGAAGACGAGCCGCCATACCCGTAATGGTGTTGTCGTGAAGGGTGTCGGCAATCGTGACCGAGCCGTGTGACCACACTGTGTCCAAGACCGGCTCGTATACCCGTGACGAGCACAACAACGGCGGAACAAGGATCGTATCCATGGGAGACAGTCTCCGGCATGGCACCGACAGGGCTCTGGCGACACCGCCGACGTCCCTATGGCCACCGCCCGCTACAGGATCGTCTTACGGGCCGCCTACAGACTTATGCGGGTCCGGTGAGATCAACATTTACCGCCGCCGCCTGTAGCTGAACGACGCCGAAATCTCCTTCGAGCGTGAACGCCGTTCCCGCCCATTCGAACGAATCGATGTGTCCCCAGTCGCTCTCGCCCGAGGCATCTGTTGCGGCTCGCTGGCCCATTTCTTGCCAAGATACCGATGTGACATCAGTAAATCGGATCAAACCTCGGCGGAAATACGCCCATTCGCCATCGCGCGGAGCACGCAACTCCGGATGATCTGTTGCGTAGCAGAGGTCCAAATCAAGTGTCACTACAGCCGGCTGCACCGTGATGGCAAGAACCCAGCTTTCCTCAAGAACATAGTAACTTAGAGCGGGGAGCGTCAAATAGGTTTGCACGGTGCGAGCGTACAAGCACGAATTGCTGGTAGGACGATTAAGTTCCCGCCCGCAAGCCGATCGGTTACCGGGCACACTATCGCAGTCTTCGCCGCCTGCGGATCAAGGTGTACCCCGCCGTAAGCAGCACAATGCCGAGGACCAGGAACACGTAGCCGATCGGCTTGCCGTGCACGATTCCCACGACGCCGAGCACGGGAACGAAGAGTCCCACGATGGGCACACCGATAGCCACGAGCCTTGCGAGATGCACCCCGCGGCGCGCGTCCCGTCTGTTATCGGTCATGTGTGGAGTATCGGGCCCCCGCGACTAAAGCGCACAACACGAGATGGGTCCCGGTGCTACCTATCTCGGCGGCCGGTCCACGAGCGAACGTAAGCGGATCCTCCACTGGTGACCCGGGCGAGGCCCTGAGTAACGTATCGAAGGGGTCGTGGCAGTGGGAGCCGTTATAGGTCCAGCTGAGCCATCACCGAGTGGGACCGCAGCGGGCGCCCTGGTCGGCATATCGATAGGGGAGTATGTGCCTGGTCTTCAGCAGACCGTTCTGGTCTTCGCCGTTCTTACGGTCATCGCGGCCGCTTGCTTCTTCTTTGGCGGCCACGCGCTCAAGAATCGTTCACATGGTTATTGGCAAGCCCTCAGGATTACCCTGGTAGTTCTTGGCGTCGTAACCGCCGTTCTAGCGATTATCGCGATCATTTACTAGGACTGCCAACTGAAGTTGGTGGGGGTATTGAGACGGCCGCGTAATAGTCCAACGCGCTCTCCGCCGGGTGTCGGGTGTCTGTTTGGGGATCGGCTTACGGGCATCGTGTTGGTGTCAGGCGGGAAGGCTTCGACGACGGGTTCTCGAACCAGTGGCGCGATCTCCAAAAATTGGCGCGAACCGGATTCGGGGATACGGACAATACAGATGTGAGCACCGATAGCGAGGTGATTGAACGGTCCGCGGTTGAGCCGGCCGTGTTTACGGCGTTGTACGACCGGCATGCGCGTGCCGTGTTTCGGTACGCGGCGCAGCGTCTTGGCGACCATGCGGCGGAAGACGTGATGTCTGAGACGTTTTTGGTGGCGTTCGAACGGCGCAGCGCCTACGACCTCGGTGTAGTCGATGCGCGCCCGTGGCTCCTGGGCATCGCTACTCGACTGATTCGCAAACATGGCCGCTTGGAAGCGACCGCGTGGAAAGGAATCGCGGCAGACATGGCAGCCCGGGTGGTCCCGGATCTCATAGACCAATCCAGCGCCCGCATCGATGCGCAACGTCTGACTCATCGCCTCGCCAAAGCGCTTCGCCGGCTATCGGACGCTGATCGAGAGACGCTCCTCTTGTACGCCTGGGGTGAGCTCGACTACGCCTCGATCGCGGCCGCTATGCAAGTACCGATCGGGACGGTGCGCTCACGACTCAACCGCACGCGACGCCAACTGCGTCGGGCAGCAGGCATCGACGCCCTCGAACAGGAGACGGATCATGGACGAACTGACACTGCTCCGCAAAACGCGTGACGACACACTCAGCCCGAGCCCGAGCGCTCTAGCAGCGGGCCGCAGCGTCCTGCTAGAACGGATCGCCTCTGGTCAGACGACGAAGACGAGCCAACGGCGGCGCGCCCGGGACCTGTTGCCCCGCCTGAGCTGGGCAGGAGCTGGTGTCGCCGCCGCATTGGTTGCCGTGCTCGCTGCCGGGAACATAACCCTTAATGCGGAGTCCGCTCGTGCGAGTGAACTCTTGCGCACCGCTGCATCGGAAACGACCGGCTATGCCAACCTGCTCCCAGGATCCGGTCAATATCTTCGGGCTCGCACCCACGCGCGCTGGCAAGACTGCGACGCGACCGGATGCAAGCCGAATGATCAAATCCTGGATGTTTACATGCCGGCGGATCCCAACTCGGAGTGGGTGCTCTACCGCGACTGGGGAAGGCAAAAGGGTGCCCTCACCGGAAAAACATCAGAGACCGCTCGCGCTACCGGGGGACGCTTCTACGGGGGGCACCCTTGGGTGAATGTTGATTACCGAGACATTCCCTTGGACGGTGCAGCCGCATACGCGTGGATCGATCGCCAATACACAGGAGCGTCCATGTCCCGCGAGGAGGACGACTTCTCACGGATAATCGACATCCTGCGATCCGGCCTAGTTCCCGCACCCCAACGTGCGGCGCTCCTTGAAGCTCTTTCCCGCATCCCCGGAGTGACAGCCACCGACAACGTCAAGAACCTGGACGGCTTGGCCGGCGTGGCGATTGGTAGGACAGAGCCCCTCAGATCCGGTGAACGACAGGAGATCATCATCGACCCGAGCACCGGCCTTGTCATCGGCGAACGAACCATGAGCGGCACGACCCTCTTCGGGTGGGGACCCGACCACCAAATCGAAGCGACCGCGACCCAGACCACCGTCACGAACGAGGTGCCATGAACGCGCCGTATCAGCAGTTGGACCCGTCAGCAATCGATCTCCCGCCGACCGTCTCCATCTCGGTTCCCTTCTCACTAGAACCGCCCGCATGACCATCCCTCAGCGGGCGGCTAGCTGAAGTCGAAGTGAGCACGTGGTTCGACGCCACGCAGTTCGATGTCATCAGGTCGCCGCCCTAGGAGGTTTTGAGATACGCCTTGTTCAACAACAGCGCCAGTTGGAGGTCCTTGACGATCTCGATCAGTTCAACGACCTCGTCCGCACTCTTGATCACCGACTCGGGGTCAGGGAAGCTGTCGCGCCCGTGCGCGACGCTGTTCCTGCGGTCGCACAGCGATGAGTCGATGAAGTTCTTCCGCAGCTCGAACGGCAGTTCGGAGATGCCGAACGCGCGAAGGATCTCGACAAAGTACTGGAACCTCAGGTTGTCATGCGTACGCACCAACTCATCTCTCTTCAGCCTCAGGCGAGGGCTGTCACCGTTCCGGGCAAGTTCTAACAGGCTCGCTTGAGCTTCCGGATCTCCTGATGACAACCGCAGTAGCAGGTGTTTCAAATGAGCAACCGCAAACGGATCCGCGGCCTTGTCGAGAGGCGGCTTCCGGCGGCTGATCGTTTCCGCGAGCTTGTCGAATGAGGACTTCAAAAAGCCTTCCCAGTGCGCATAGGTCATCACCGCAAGCGCACGCGAGGTCGCTCGCGCCCCGGGGGAGCCTGAGAACTTGGAGGACTCTCTGACGGCGGCTTTCAGCACTTGAATCTCTGCGCGTCTCCAGCTCAAGTCCTCGTCGAGATAGTCCTGAAAGGCCGCGTCGGTCAGACCTTTCATGGCTGGCTGAAGAAGTCACGCCCACTAGTCACGATTTTTGGGAATCGCTTTCGCGTGCTGATTCCGCTGCCCGAATTCTCGCGGAACGAGGGCTCTGTCCATACCGCGCGAACTCGATTAGCAAGCGCCTCTGATGTCTGGCTTTCCCAGAGATCGATGTTGTGGGCAATTCCCGACGTGATGAACTCGAAGCTAGCAATCGAGAACGCGCCAAGGTGACGTATACCGTCGAATCGGCGGAAAGAGTCGCTCGCTGTGGAGCGCGCCAGTAGGGCGAACGTGCGGTTGAATTTATCAGCTGGGAGGAAGTCGTCTCCTTGCTCAGCGTGGGCTTTCATCCAGTCGGTGAGAAAGGAACCGAACTCGCTGGGGAGCTGTTGCACGCCGCCCTCGTACTGGATCTGAGCGAAGAACCGCAGTACCAGCTCCGACCGGTAGGCGGTGCTGTCCTTCGTGTCGGACACCGCGATGCATTCGTTGAAGGTCGAGTCGTCGGTAAGCGCGGCGAGCTGGAGGTAAGCCGGCCGGTTAATCATTATCAGCAAGCAGTTGCGGGCCTCTTGCAATGACAGAGTTGATCCAGCATTCAGACGTTGGAACAAGTCGAACTTCGCGTTTGGGTCTGATTCTCGCTTGATTATCGAGAAGCTCAACTTGGCTCGTTTGAAGTCACGCCGCAGCCGGTCATCGAAGACAGAGGTTGCGTCGGCAGTCTCCGCCGACCAGGCGACCCCTTCCATATGCTGGAGATACTCACCCGCTAATAGGACGGAACCCTGTTGGCGGGTGCCTTCCTCGTCCTTGTACTCGCCGACAAATTCGAGGATCGTCGAGAGGCGCTGGACACCGTCGATCACATCCCAGACGCCATCATCGCGTTGAGCGACAAAGATCGTCGGGATGGGGATACCCAGAAGGACCGACTCAATGAGCCGAGAGCGTTGTTCACCCGTCCAACGGAATATGCGCTGGAACTCTGGATGTATTTCCAGATCATTGTCCCGGTAGAGCGAGATCACCTCGCCGATGGACATACTGTAGGCATCGGTGCGAATCTCTCGTGCTCGCTCGAAGACTTGGTCATATAGCTCATTCACTGCGCACCCACCCCTATCGGCACTGCGTCACACTCATCGTGACTTCGACTCGTCGAGCATCCCATCTTTGCGGAGAACCCATCCGCCTTTTTTCGCCCGCAAGCCGGTCCCTCAACGGGCTGCTTGGCTGTCGGATCTTCGTGCCGGCGAGGGCGTGGTCCGCGGCATTCACTGACCTGGCTGCGCCGAGCCTTGCGCTAGTGTGAGCCCACCTGCCCCGACGCGCGGGGACTTCTTGGAGACAAGTGTGTCTGACATTCCCCCACCCCCTGCACCGCTACCCGTCGATGTTGCGCCTGACTCGGCGCAGCCGCTGGACAAGCCCTACTACGGAGCCTCCCTTCGGGTGGCCTTCATGAGGTTCTGGAGAAAGTACGCCACCTTTTCCGGGCGGGCAAGTCGCTCCGAATTCTGGTGGTGGGCTCTCGCCTGGATCGTGGTGGGTGCGCTCCTGGGCGCCGGCGCACTCAACGGCGGCCCACAGGCGGTCGTTGCAAGCGTCGCTCGCTTCGCCTGGGTGGCCGCCACCATCGTCCCGTTCGCCGCCCTCAGCTGGCGGCGCTTGCACGACTCCAACCTCAGCGGCTGGTGGTCGTTGCCGTATCTGATCGGCACTGTGTACGTGAATATTGCTGCCGCCGCTGGCTTGGTCCCGACAACTCCTCATGCCTCGAGCGCAATGACTATCGGGCTAGCCGCCGTGAATCTCCTCAATAGCGCGGTCAGCATCTTTTTCCTCGTGCTTGTCACACGCAACACGAGGCCGAACGGGGCGCGATTCGACGCCTGACTGCTCACGGGGCCCGCGGCGGCGGGACCTTCGACAGACTGGGGTGGTGCCTGTCTTCAGAGAGCCTCTATCTTGCCGAAATTGCCGGTCGCTCAATCGCCGACGCGATTGCGAGATGCCCGCAACCCGGTCCCTCATCGTGCGCAGTTCAGCTTCAATCGCGGTCGAGGCGAGAGCTGCCTGCCACAACGCA
This sequence comes from Leifsonia sp. HAY1-4F, assembly GCF_056755275.1. Taxonomy (NCBI): domain Bacteria; kingdom Bacillati; phylum Actinomycetota; class Actinomycetes; order Micrococcales; family Microbacteriaceae; genus Leifsonia; species Leifsonia sp. HAY1-4F. The sequence continues at coordinate 11,865 of NZ_JBNDHX010000014.1, read as the reverse complement.
CGTAAGACCCGCACGATGAAATGCACGATAATGGGGGCGTAACTGCAACCTGACTGCATGAAGATCTGTTACGCGCGCGTCTCAACGAACGAACAAGACCTGACCGCCCAGCGGGACGGGCTGGCCGCACTTGGTGTGGATGCCGAGAACGTCTACGTCGACCATGGTCTCACTGGCGCCAACCGAGCCCGGCCCGGGCTGCGCGAAGCCATGGCGGCTGTCCGAAAAGGCGGCAGTGTCTATGACCCCACCAACCCGGTCGGTCGACTGTTGTTCAACGTCCTTGGGATGGTTGCCGAGTTCGAAGCGGACCTCATTCGAATGCGAACCAGGGAGGGAATGGCGGTGGCGAGGGCAAAAGGCCGGCTGCGCGGAAAGCAACCGAAGCTCTCCGCCTCGCAGCGTCGGCACCTTCTAGAACTCCACGACGCTGGTAACCACACACAGGAGGAGTTGGCCGAGCTGTTCAGCGTTTCTCGCACGACGATCTACCGGGAGGTTCAGCGGAGAGCGGCCGCGACCAGTGCCCAGGCTTCTCGTTAGCGTTGGAGACGGTCGGTGGTGCATTCACCGGTTCAGACCACAATCGTTTGCGAGCAGCGCAGATGGCGCCAAGTGGCCGGCCCGGGAATAGGCGGATCCGTAGAGGCTCGAGTCGGGATACGGGTAGGGACGCAACAAGGAGGGCCCCGGCCAGCGGGTGGCGGGGCCCTCATGTTGTGGACTAGCTGCGCGCTCTGCGGAGCCGGCTTCCCTCGATAGCCAAGGTGGCGAGCCAGACTAGCGAACCAATGACCGGAAGTATCAATATCGCTAGCATCCAACCTAGGCGCTGATTTGCGGAGACACTTCGTGACCTTGACACCGTGATCAGCGCGGTTAGAACAAGTACCGCCCAGAGAACGATGATCGTCACCCCGAAAACGTCAAATGCGACGGGAATTACTGGCTCGTTCAGCATCAGTTTTCCTTTCAGGAGTTCGTCTCCCAGGCGCTGTCACCGCCGACGTTCAACTGTACCCACACGTTCCAAGTTCCCCAGGCCGCTGACACGTCAGCCTGCCATCTGGCATACGCGGCGGTCGAGGTCTCAACCGTCTGAGAAGCCACTAACGTCGGAGAGGAGCAGCCCGTCGGTGCATAGCACTTTTGGTAGCCGTAACCAGTCGACGTGAAACGGTCCGCACCTCCCTGAACGAGGGTATAGCTGACGCCAACGGCTCCGATTAACACCGTGCCCCAGATCCCGTCGACTTGGCATCCGGTCGCGTTGGAGTACCCGGAACCCGTCGTGTAATGGCATTGAGAGATACTCATCGGACTGACCGTGTTCGAGGTGCTGCCAGCCGATAGCTGGGACACATCGCACGGCCACACGTGAACTTTGGATTACCGCGTCCACATCTTCAAAATGACATAATCGCAATTACCAGGGCATCAATCCGACCTAGAACATGTACACGTTCAGGGTGCGATTCGTGGTACGATTCATGCATGGCTATTTACTCCGCGTCGCCGGTTCTGCCAACGAACGAGGCTCGTGTCGCGTTGCCGAAAGCGCTGGCGCGTTTCCGTGAGCGTGGGGCGTTGGCGGAGCCCGTGGTGTTCGGTGCGCAGCGTCGACCGGAGGGTGTGATGATCCCGTTCGAGCTCTACGAGGAGCTACTTCCGGTGATCGAGGACGTGGAGATCGCCCACCTCGTGCGCGAACGCACCGCAGCCGGTAATGCAGTGCCGCTCGCCGACGTCGCCGCCGCCATCGGTCTGAACGCGGACGACTACCTGTAGTGGGTCGCGCGCTGCAGCTGAAAGCCCTTCCGGGCTTCCAGCAAGACATCGACGCCCTTCCGGACCTGCGCACGAAGAAGATGGCGCTGGACATGCTCGTCCTCGTCCGAGACGGTAAAGTCGCCGGAGTCCGGCTGGACGCCCGAGTCGCGACCGGCGACCTCTCGGACTGCTTCAAGCTCTACTTCGACCCCGATGGCGTGGGACGACCCCGCTACCGTCTGGTCTACCGGTACAGCCCGGATGAGATCTCTGCGGTCGCGATCGAGGCTGTCGCAGTCGGCCGGCGGGCGAATCTCGACGCTTATGCCCGCGCGATGATCAACCTTGGCCGCGTCGGTCAAGAAGACGGCGTGCAATGAAGCAGGCGGTGGTCGGGGCTTCTGAGGCAGGGGCGGCGCCCAACGGCAGCTCACTGGACTTGCTGCGACTGCCGTTCGCTCAGCCAGGCTCGGTTGCTCACGAGCGAGGCGTTTGTCGAGGAGGCCCGGTCCTACGAGATCGAGCTAACCCACGATTTGCTCTAGTCCCTCCGTCAGACCGGACCCAGGGCCCTTCTGTCCAGCGCAGCGGGAAGAAGCAGTCCGCGATCGTGCGGGAAGCGATCCATGAGTTCCTGTTCGAGCGCAAGCTCGTCAGCTGAGCCGGCGGCGTAGGTGTTTCGGACCAGCGTTCTCAGCCAGGACTTTCAGCTATGGGCCGGGTGTCTGGCCCACCAGGGGATCAATTGGTAGGCGAACCAGACTTCGATCCAGAGCACGCCAGCCAGGACCACGATCGCCACCGCGATCAGGATCGCGATCAGGACGAGTCGTCGGAATGACATCAGGCCTCCGTAGGCGGGGCCGCAGTTTTGATCCTGACCCCTTGAGACGAAGTTGACATTGAATGCGCGAACGGTCTTGGGCGTCCCACTAGCGCGAGGCGGCCTCCAGTGCGGCGGGCTCCGGCTGACGGCGGGTGAGCAGCCGCACGCGCTGCTGGGTGAGCAGGATGCCGGCGATCACGACGAGCGCACCGACGGGCTCGTTCCAGGTGAGGTGCTCGCCCAGGATGAGGATGCCGAGCGCCACCCCGATCACCGGGGTGACGTAGGTGACGCCGGAGGTGACGGTCGGACCCCAGGCGCGGAGCACGTTCATGTTCCAGATGTAGACCACGCCCGTTCCGAGCGCGCCGAGGCCCAGGAGCGAGAGCAGCACCGGCCAGCTGAAGGTGATCGGGTGCCACGCGACGACGGGCGTGAGCACGATCATGATGACCGCGGCGATCCCGATGTTCAGGAACGCGCTGGCGGTCGCCGACACGTCGCGCGGGCTGATGAATCGACGGATGTAGCCGAAGCTGAACCCGTAGCAGGTCACGGCTCCGAGACAGGCGAGCTGGCCCCAGAGGCTGCCGCCCAGCGCATCCACCGCCCACGGGCCGACCACGACGACAACGCCCAGGACGCCGACGATCACGCCGAGCACCTGATCGCGGTTCAGCTTCTCGACGCGGAACGCCGCCGTCGCGAGGATCGCGGTCGTGATCGGCGTCACGGCGTTGTAGATGCTCGCCAGGCTCGACGCCACGTACTGCTCGGCCCACGCGAACAGGAGGAACGGAATGACGCAGTACGTGATCGCCACCACCGCGAAGTGCAGCCAGACGATCGGCTCACGCGGGAGCCTCACGCGCATGACCAGGGCGATGATGCCCAGTGTCATGGCGCCGAACACCAGCCTCGCCCAGGCGACCTGACCGAAGCTCACCCCGACGAGAGCCACCTTCATGAACAGGAAGCTGGCGCCCCAGATGAGACCCATGGCGGCGAACTGGATGGCGACCTTCACCCTCCGACGCTATCGGCTGCCTCCGACACCCGCGAGGGGAAATCGGACGGCGATGCACAAGAAACGGCCAGGGCCGGGGATGGCGCGAATACGTGCATTTGATAGCGTCACTCTGGGGGAATCATGAATCGTCATACCGTTCCGGGCCGCGTCGCGGCCTCGGTGGGTGCCGTCGTCGCACTGGCCGGGCTGCTCTCGGGGTGCGCTCCTTCCGCCGACGAGACGGCGCGGCGGCCCGCCTCCTCGCAGACCCGCCACACCACTCCATCCGCGAAGCCGACGCAGGACGCTCCCCCCACCGGCCTTCCGACGGACTCCGCAACGCCGTCGCCCGCGGCAACGCCGCCCGGCCCGCCACCGCCGGCGCCGATCCTGACGCCGGTCCCGCTCGGCACCGTCGTCGCGGAGGGGAACGTCGCCTCACCCAAGGGCAGCATCCACTTCCACTATCGGATGGTGTCGAACGGCGACAACACCTACTCGGCCGAATACTCCGGCTTCACGTCGACGGTCCCGGTACCGGTTTCGGTGACGCTGATCGACGTCCCGCCGAGAGTCGGAGACGGCCTGACCTACCACGGCATCGGCGACCACGCGCTGGGCGCCCCGACCACCTCCCCGGCTGCGCCGTCGTCCGCATCGCTCGGCCTCAAGCCGTCCTTCCTGACCACGCTCGTGACGTACTCGGCAGCCGCTTCCGCCGACGGCGTCCCGGTCGAGCTCGGCCCGGACAAGGTCCTGGCCGTGACGAGCATCCACTGGTCGATCCCGGACCGGCAGACCAACGTCCACCCCGTTGACGGCGGCACCCGGCCGAACGCCGCGGGGGCCGTCAGCGCGACCACGCCGTCCGGGGCGCCGGCTGGCTATGTGGTCGCCCCGGGCGACACGACGGGACGGGTGGCGGAGCGCTTCGGCATCTCGGTGCCGGACCTGCTCTGGCTCAATCAAGGCGCATCCGTCTTCGACAAGAACCAGGACCTCTACCAGGGCACCACGTTGAATCTCGACCCCGAAAGCCTCTGACGCGCCCGACGCATCCACTCGCTCGCAGCGGCGGGAACGGCCCCCACGCACGCGGGAATACCCGAGCCCGCCGCTTGTTGTATGCATTTGCATAGAAACGGCGAGAACAACCAGAGGAGCCAGTCATGCAGTTCGGAATCTTCTCCGTCAGCGACATCACGCGCGACCCCGTGTCCGGTGAGACGCCCAGCGAGGCGGAGCGCATCGACGCGATCGTGAAGATCGCGACCCACGCGGAGGAGGTCGGGCTGGATGTCTTCGCGATCGGAGAGCACCACAACCCGCCGTTCTTCTCCTCCTCTCCCACGACTCTGCTGGCCCACATCGCCGCCCTCACCGAGAAGCTCGTCGTCACCACCTCGACCACCTTGATCACGACCAACGACCCCGTCCGCATCGCGGAGGAGTACGCGATGCTGCAGCACCTGTCGAAGGGCCGCATGGACCTGATGGTCGGCCGCGGCAACACAGGTCCGGTGTACCCGTGGTTCGGCCAGGACATCCGCCAGAGCCTGCCGCTCGCGCTCGAGAACTACAACCTCCTGCACCGCCTGTGGCGCGAGGACGTCGTCGACTGGGAGGGACGCTTCCGCACTCCGCTGCAGGGCTTCACCTCGACGCCCCGCCCGCTGGATGATGTGCCTCCGTTCGTCTGGCACGCCAGCATCCGCACGCCCGAGGTCGCCGAGCAAGCCGCGTTCTACGGCAACGGCTTCTTCGCGAACAACATCTTCTGGCCCAAGGAGCACTTCCAGCGCCTCATCGCGTTCTACCGCGAGCGCTTCGAGCACTACGGACACGGCACCGCGAAGCAGGCGATCGTCGGTCTCGGCGGCCAGGCCTTCATCGCGAAGAACTCGCAGGACGCCAAGAACCGGTTCCGCCCCTACTTCGACGAGGCGCCCGTCTACGGCAACGGCCCGACGATGGAGGAGTTCACGGGCGCCACCCCGCTGACCGTCGGAAGCCCGCAGGAGGTCATCGACAAGACGTTGACCTTCCGCGAGTGGGCCGGCGACTACCAGCGCCAGCTCTTCCTCATGGACCACGCCGGCCTCCCGCTGAAGACCGTGCTCGAGCAGCTCGACCTGCTGGGCGAGCACGTCATCCCGGTGCTGCGCAAGGAGGCCGAGGCGCGCAAGGACCCCGAGACGCCGGACGCCCCGACCCACGAGTCGCTCGTCGCCGCGAAGTACGGGGATGCCGATCCGCGCCAGCCGCGCCCCAACGCCAACCGCGGCGACAACGTGACCGGCGGATCCCCCTACCAGGACACCGCGCGCGTCCAGAAGACCGCCGAGCAGGCCCCCGCGAGCACCCCCTCTCTGTGATCGTTTCGCTTCTAGAAGAAGGACAGAACATGAGCACCGCAGACCAGCGGCCGTTCCGGGTCGTCGTGGTGAACGCCGGAGTCAGCGACCCGTCGTCCACGAAGATGCTCGCCGATCGTCTGGCGCTGCGCGTCGAGGCCCTCGCTCAGCGTGACGGCCGGACCGTGCAGACGCTGGCCCTCGACCTGCGCGAGCTGCTCCCCGAGCTGGGCGCCGCCCTGGCATCCGGCCACCTGGGTCCGAAGTTCACGAAGGCGGTCGAGGCCCTGAGGTCGGCCGACGGCATCATCGCGACAGCGCCGGTCTACAACGCCGGCCCGAGCGGGCTGTTCACCTCGTTCTTCCAGGTGCTCGACAACGACCTGCTCATCGCCAAGCCCGTCATCCTCGGCGCGACCGCAGGCACCGCACGGCACGCTCTGGTGGTCGACGGCGAGATGCGCGGGCTGTTCGCCTTCCTGCGGACAATGACCACCCCGACCTCCGTCTTCGCCGCCACCGAGGACTGGCAGGACAAGGCCCTCACCAAGCGCATCGACCGGGCCGCCCGCGAACTGGTGGTGCTGATGGAGTCCGAGATCGAGGCGAAGATCGCCGACACCTCGTGGAACAGCTACCAGCACGAGTTCGGCTCGGCCGGCGGCAGCGAGCTGGGCATCGATCTGGAGTCCGACCTCATGCGGCTGGCCGCCGGAGGGACGCTCCCCGGCGCTCGTCCGTAGGCACTGCGCACCTGCACCGTGTGCCGGACGCGGCAACGTGCCCTCGGCGAACCTTCCGCCGCTCCCTTCCGCGGGTGAACGCCCTCACCCGCGGTAGGGTCGGGGTAGAACAGGGAGGTTTCGGGATGGACGTTCTGACCGTGCTGCACTGGATCGGAGTCATCGTGTGCCTGATCCTCGCCCTCACCGGGCTCATCCCCGTGATCGCCGCAGCTGCGACCTTCGTGGTGATCCCGTTCCACGCGTGGATCAACCACTACGGCAAGGCGGCGCCCTACCTTCCGCGCGTGGCGATCATCGTGCCGGCCTGGAACGAGGGCGCGGTGATCGGCGCATCCATCGACCGGCTGATGAAGCTGGACTATCCGCGCGAGGCGCTGCGGATCTACGTGGTCGACGACGCGAGCACCGACGAGACGCCCGACGTGGTGCGCGGACGCGCCGCGCAGTATCCCGGCAACGTGCACCTGCTGCGGCGTGAGCAGGGCGGCCAGGGCAAGGCGCACACCCTCAACCACGGCATCGCGAAGGTCCTGGAGGACGACTGGATGGAGGCGCTCCTCATCATGGACGCCGACGTCATCTACACGCCCGAGTCGCTGCGGCGGATGACGCGCCACCTGGCCGACCCCGACGTCGGCGCCGTCTCGGCGTACATCCGCGAAGGAAGCAGCACCGGCCGCAACTACCTCACGAAGTTCGTCAGCGTCGAGTACGTGCTCTCGCAGCCGGCTGCGCGGCGCGCCCAGAACGTGCTCGGAGCGCAGGCCTGCCTCGCCGGCGGCGCCCAGCTGCACACGCGCGAGAACCTGCTTGCGATCGGAGGACGCATCGACACCTCCTCCCTCGCCGAGGACACGATCACGACCTTCGAGACGCAGCTGCTCGGCAAGAAGGTCGTGTTCGAGCCGCACGCGCAGGTGCTCGCCGAGGAGCCGAGCTCCGTGGACGGGCTGTGGAAGCAGCGCCTGCGCTGGGCCCGCGGCAATGTGACGGTCACGGCGCGCTACTCGAAGGTGTGGTTCCGGCGGTCGCGCGTGCACAACCTCGGCGGCATCAGCTTCGGGATCGTGTGGTTCAGCCTGTGGCTGCTCCCGCTCATCATGATCCTGTCCGCGATCGGACTCGCGGGCCTGCTGTTCCTCGAAGACGGGCTCGCGACCGGGATCTTCCGGGTGCTCTGGATCTCGGCGGCGCTCGCCTATCTGTTCGTGCTGATCCTCGGCGCTCAGACCGACGGGTCGACGACGAAACGCGAGCTGGGCCATGTCCTGCTCTTTCCGGGGATCATCAACATGATCGTGATGATCACAGCGCTCTTCCCGCCCGTGGTGCTCGTCTGGCTGCCCGGGCTGTTCGGGGTGACCCTGACGACGCCGGTGCTCTTCATCCTGACGCTGGCGATCTACGTCTGGATCCCCTTCTCGATGGTGGTCGCGTGGCTGGCGCGCCGGGCCGACAAGACGCGAGCGCGCCGGTGGCTGTCGCCTGCGCTGATCTACCTCGCCGGCTACGGCTCCCTGCTGTGCGCGATCACGTTCGACTCGTACCTGAAGGAGCTGGCCGGAGCCGAGGCGCGCTGGGACAAGACCGAGAAGATCGGTCGCGTCGCCGCCGGCTGACGACCCGTCGTACCGCGGGACCACCTCCCGCGGATGACGGCCGCCTCCGGCTATGCGCCTCCCGGCCGATGCCGCTGGGCGGCCCCCGCGCGCAGGGTGGAGGCATGACATCCACACCCCTCACCGCACCGCCAGGGAACGCCGCGCTCACCGCATCCCGGCTCACCAAGTCCTACGACGCGTCCGTGGCACTCGCCGGCGTCGACTTCCGGGTGGACCCGGGCGAGTCGGTCGCGATCATGGGAGCCTCCGGCTCGGGCAAGACCACCCTCCTGCACTGCCTGGCGGGCATCGTCGCGCCGGACAGCGGGTCGGTCGTCCTGCGATCGGGACGGGACGCGCTCGAGGTGACCTCCCTCGATGAGGGCGGCCGATCGCGGCTGCGGCGTGAGGCGTTCGGATTCGTGTTCCAACAGGGCCTGCTGCTGCCCGAACTGACCGCCATCGAGAACGTCGCCCTCCCGCTGATGCTCACCGGGACGGAGCGCCGAGCCGCCGAGCAGACCGCGGCGACGTGGCTCGCCGCTCTGGGCCTCGCGGGGTTCGAGGAGCGCCGGATCGGCCAGCTCTCGGGCGGCCAGGCGCAGCGCGTGGCCATCGCCCGCGCGCAGGTCACCGGGGCCGCAGTGGTCTTCGCCGACGAGCCGACCGGCGCGCTCGACTCGCAGACTTCGACGGAGGTGATGGATGCGCTCATCCGCTCGACCACGGACCGCGGCCGCTCCCTCGTGGTCGTCACCCACGACGAGTCCGTCGCGTCGCGCTGCTCCCGCGTGCTCCGCCTGGCCGACGGCCGGATCGTGGGCGACCGCGTCAGCGACGACCGCATTCTGGATGGAACGAGCCGCTGATGACGACCCTTCGTCTCGCCTGGCTCTTCGCCCGGCGCAGCTCCTCCGCCCGCTCCACGATCGCGCTGCCGCTGGTCGCGTTCAGCGTGGTGACCGCTCTGCTGCTCATCGTCGCGGGCGGCGCGCAGGCGTTCTTCTCGTGGACCGACGACCTCGCCGGCATCTACCAGGTTCTTGCGGTGATCGCCCTGTCGCTCCTGGTGGTGCCGCTCGTCGGACTGGGCGGCTCCGCGGCACGGCTTTCGGCCCGGCGCCGTGACGATCGCCTGGCGAGCCTGCGCCTCCTCGGAGCGACGCCCGGCCTCGTCGCCCGGCTGACCGTCATCGAGTCGACCGGGCTGGCGCTCGCGGGCGCCATCAGCGGTGTCGTCGTTTCTCTCCTCGTCTCGCCGCTGGTCGGCCTCATCCCGTTCCGGGGGCACCCGCTCGGGACGTCGATCCTGCTGAACCCGGGATGGGTCGCGCTCACCGTCGCCGGCGTCGGGGTCCTGGCCGCGATCAGTGCCGCCGTCGGGCTGCGCGGCGTCATCCTGTCGCCGCTCGGCGTCCGCACCCGGCAACAGGCGCCACGCATGCATTGGCTGCGGCTCGTGATCACCGTCGGGGTTTTCGTCGCTGCCGTCGTCGCGATGTCCGTCGTGCGGGCTGCGCCCGGCATCGGCATCCTGGCGACCGTCCTCGCGGTGGGCTTCGGTGGAAGCATCGCCGTGCTGAACCTGATCGGCCCCTGGCTGCTGCGGGCGATCGCGTCGCGTCAGGCCCGCCGGGCGCGGACCGTTCGGCGGCTGCTGGCGGCGCGCAGCATCCTCGAGTCGCCGACAGCCGCGTGGCGCCAGGTGTCGGGAGTCGCGATGACGAGCTTCGTGGCGGTCTTCGCGGGAGTCGGCGTGGCCCTGCTGGGTGCTCTCGGCCACTCCTCCGACCCGGACAGCCGGCTCGTGCTCGCCGACATCCGCACCGGGGTACTCATCACGGTGATCGCATCCTTCGTCATGGTGGCGTGCTCTGCCGGAGTCAACCAGGCCGCCGGCATCCTCGACCGTCGCGACGTCTATGTGAGCCTCGACCGGATCGGGATGCCCGTCTCCGAGATGAACGCGGCCCGGAGTCGTGCGGTCCTGTCGCCGCTGCGGATCACGTCGATCGGGTCGGCGCTGACCGCGGGGATCGTGCTGCTCCCCCTGACCGGGATGAGCCTCCTGATCTCGCCGTTCACGCTCGTCGTCGTGGCCGGATGCCTGACCGCAGGCATGCTGCTGGTGTGGGCGGCGCTGCGCGCCACGCGGCCGGTGCTCGACCACGTGCTCGCCGAGCCGTCGCCGAGCCTGTGAGGCCGCCGGGCCGATCGGGTCGCCCGACCCGGTAGGGTCGGAGCATGCCCGAGAACAGCGACGCGGCGGCCGCGATCCAGCAGCTGCACAGCATCCGTCAGAGCATCGACAACATCGACGCGGCGGTCATCCACATGCTCGCCGAACGGTTCAAGTTCACGCAGCAGGTGGGCGCGCTGAAGGCGGAGCACGGCTTCCCCGCAGCGGACCCCGAGCGCGAGAAGGAGCAGATCAGGCGCCTCCGCGCTCTGGCCGAGGAGAGCCACCTCGACCCGGCCTTCGCCGAGAAGTTCCTGACCTTCATCGTGGCCGAGGTCATCCACCACCACGAGCGCATCGCCGGCGAGAACGGCAAGTAGCGCGGTGGGCTGGGATGCGGCCGCGCTGCCGGACGCGCACGGCCGCACGGTGGTCGTCACGGGTGCGAACGCCGGGGTCGGTTACTTCACGTCGGAGCAGCTGGCACGCGCCGGCGCGCACGTCGTGCTCGCGTGCCGAGACCCGGAGCGGGCCGAGGCGGCGATCTCCGCGATCCGGCGGCGGGTTCCGCACGCGAGCGTCGAGGCGCTGCCTCTGGACGTGACCGACCGGCGCTCCATCGACGCGGCGGCCGACGCGCTGCTCGGACGAAGCGTGGACGCGCTGGTGCTGAACGCCGGGATGGTGCACCCACCACGCACCCGGCAGACCGACGAGTACGGCAACGAGCACGTCCTCGCGACCAACGTGCTCGGCCACTTCCGCCTGGTGGCCCGGTGCATCCCGGCCCTGGTGCACACGGATGCACGGATCGTGACGCTGGGCTCGATGGCCGCGCGTCTCGGCCGTCTGCGGATCGACGACCTCCAGCTCGAGCGCTCCTACACGCCGTGGCGCGCCTACGCGGGGTCGAAGATCGCGGCGCAGTCCTTCGGCTTCGAGCTCGACCGGCGGCTGCGCGCCGCCGGGTCGGCCGCGCAGAGCATCGTGGTGCATCCCGGTTACTCCATCTCGGGACGCACCCCCGGCATCCGGGGTGTCAACCACCCGTCGCGCGCCACCCGTTTCGCCGACAACCTGCAGGCCGCCTGGACCCAGGGCAAGGACGGCGGGGCTCACGCGCCCGTGCGCGCCGTGCTCGACCCCGAGGTCACTGGCGGCGACTATCTCGGCCCGGCCGCGTTCACGAAGGGTCCGCCCGTCCACGTCCCGGCGACCCGCGCATCGCGCTCGCCGCGTCTCGCCGCCGCGCTCTGGCCCCTCCTCGAGCGCGCCGCCGCCCAGCCCTTCCCCCTCTGACCCGCGCGCCCCACCGTCGGCTCGCGCCCCACCGTCGGCTCGCGCCCCACCGTCGGCTCGCGCCCCACCGTCGAGTACGCA
>NZ_JBNDHX010000013.1:0-54570 GCF_056755275.1 Leifsonia sp. HAY1-4F | reverse complement strand
TCTTCGTGGCCGAACAGGGTGAACACCCAGAGGGCGTAGGCGGCCCACCAGTTGTTCTTGTCGCCGTAGATGACGACTGTGGTGTCGCGCGCGATCCCCTTCGAGCCGAGCAGCTCGGCGAAGCGCTCCGGGCTGACGTAGTCACGGACCACGGGGTCGTTGAGGTCCGTGTGCCAGTCGACCTTGACCGAGCCCGGGATGTGACCGGTGTCGTAGAGCAGCACGTCCTCATCGGACTCCACCACCGCCAGACCCGGTTCGCCCAGGTGCGCGGCGAGCCAGTCGGTGCTCACCAGACGCTCGGGGTGCGCGTAGCCGGTGAACTCGGGCGACGGGTCGGTCTCGATGGTCATGCGTTGTGCCCTCCAGGGTCGGTCCGGAATCGCGGGGCTAGGCTGGGAGGCCTGCGACAGCTGCGAATCTATGTCCAGCGTAGGCGGCTGGTAACGGCCGCGGTAAGACTTCGACACAAAGGTGCACAACCCGTCATGACCCTCGAACAGACCGGCGCCCTCCCCCGACTCGCCGACCGTTCGCCCGCGATCACGGGCGCCGAGATCGCGGAGAGCCTGGTCCCGCCGTCGCAGTTCGAGCACGCGACCTTCGAGTCCTACCGGCCGGACCACGACTACCCGTCGCAGGCCGAGGCCGTGTCCACGCTGAAGCTGTTCGCGAAGACGTGGGAGCCGCAGCGTCCGGCCGGGCTGTTCAGCCGCAGCCGCAAGAAGGTGGAGGCGATGAAGCCCGGCGTCTACCTGGACGGCGGCTTCGGCGTCGGCAAGACGCACCTCCTGGCGGCGCTCTGGCACGAGGCGCCCGGGCCCAAGTACTTCGGCACCTTCATCGAGTACACGGCCCTCGTCGGAGCCCTCGGCTACGCGGGCGCCGTCAACCTGCTCCGCGGCTCCACGCTGATCTGCATCGACGAGTTCGAGCTCGACGATCCCGGCGACACCATGATGATGACCCGGATGCTCGGCGAGCTGGTCGCCTCCGGCACCCGGATCGCCGCGACCAGCAACACGCCGCCGAACGCTCTCGGCGAGGGTCGCTTCGCCGCGAGCGACTTCCTGCGCGAGATCCAGTCGCTGTCCGCCAACTTCCAGACCATCCGCATCGACGGCCTCGACTATCGCCGACGCGACACGACCGGGCACGCCCTCTCCGTCGAGCCTGCGGACTACCAGCGGGTCGTCGCGGCGATGGCCGAGCGCGGTGAGACCGTGACGAGCGACAGGTTCGAGGATCTCATCGCGCACCTGGCGACGGTCCACCCCTCCCGCTACATCAAGATGATCGAGGGCGTGGATGTGATCGGCCTCACCGACGTGGAGGTGCTGCACGACCAGATGGCGGCCCTCCGGCTCGTCGCCTTCATCGACCGCGTCTACGACGCCGAGATCCCGGTCGTGCAGACGGGCGTTCCGCTCAGCGAGGTGTTCGACGACGAGATGCTCGGCGGCGGCTACCGCAAGAAGTACCTGCGCTCCACCTCGCGCATGATCGCGCTCACCGCGGGCGAGCTCCCTCCCCACGACGAGTAGCGTCGCCCGGCACGTTCCCCGCGAGCCAGGCGGTGATCGCGGCGGACCACTTCGCCTCGTCGTAGTTCCACAGTTTCGTGTGGAGGGCGACGTCGAACGAGACGAGCGTGACGATGTCGCTGCGCGCCTCCGCCAGGGCACGCGAACCGGTGGAGGGAACGAAGCCGTCGTCGTCGCTGTGCAGGATGAGCATGGGGAGGCTCAGCTCGGAGGCGCGGGCGACGAAGTCCATGCTGCGGAGGTCGATCGGCGCCCCCTGACCGGTGATGGGTCCGCTCCACTCCGATTCGATGAGGCGCATCGCCCCGCGAGTGACGAGGTCCGGCAGTCGCAGCAGGTTGCCTTGGTACGAGAGTGTGTCGATCCAGTCGACCACGGGCGACTCCAGGACGATGCCGGTCACGTGCTCGACGGCGGCGGACCGGGTGATCGCGTGCAGCACGACGGCTCCGCCCATCGACCATCCCATCAGGACGATCGAGCGTGCGCCGTGCTCCACCGCATACGCGATGGCGGCCTCGATGTCGCGCCACTCGGTCCCACCCAGTCCGTAGCGGCGGTCGAGGCTCTCCGGCGCATCCCCGTCGTTACGGTACGAGGCGAGGAGGCAGGTGAAGCCCGCTTCGTGGTACGTGCGGACGGCACGCAGGCCTTCCTGGCGCGTCGCGCCCCAGCCGTGCACCTGGATGACCCAGCGTCCCTCATCCGCATCGTCCGGCGCGGGAAAGATCCAGGCCGGCGCCTGACCCAGGTCGGTCGGGATCTCGACGCTCGTCACGGGGAGGCCGAGTTCCTCCGGCTGCAGGTAGTAGTAGCCGCTGATGCGCGCGCGACCCACACGCAGCGCGCCGAACTCGACGCGCTCGAGCTCGCGCGTCACGGTCCCGTCACCGCGCTCGATCAGCCCGCCGACCTTCGCGAAGCACGTGTCCGAACCCCACCAGAGGCCGAAGCGCCCGGGCATGGACGCATCCGGAGTCGCACGCAGCGTCACCGTGCCGAGTCGCTCGTCGAAGGAGCGGATGATCTGGTTCTGCGGTCGACGTCGCACGGGCGTGATGACGGTGCGGGCGACACGTGTGGTCGCCACGGCGGCGAGCGCGACGGTTCCGACCAGCAGTCCCCCGGCGACGATGCCGACGACGCCAAGAACGCCGGCACCGATGCCCCGAGCCTGCGGCGACTTCCGGCTCCGCGCCGTACCCGCCGCCGACTTCGCCACCGCCTTCGCCGCCGATCCCACGCCGCCTGCTGCCATAGTGAGCAGCGTACCGGCGGGTACGCCCCCCAGCCCTCAGGACTTCCCCAGGCGGCGTGCCTTACAGACGGGATGCGGCAAAGGCTTCTAGTGTTCGAAGCGTGCCGACACCGACATCCCCACCGCAGCATCCCGCGGAGTTCGCCACGGCGCTGCAGTCGATCCGTGCCGCAGTGTCGCGACCCGAGCTCGTGATCGAGGAGATCCCCGCTCCTGCCCAGCTGGCGCCGTACTCCATCGCGCTCGCGGCGGACGTGCGGCCGGCCCGCCACGGCAGCGACTCGGACCTCGGCACCGGACGCTTCATCCTCCTCTACGACCCGGACGAGCCGGAGGCGTGGGGCGGACCGTTCCGCATCGTGTGCTTCGCGCAGGCGCCCCTCGAGACCGACATCGGGCTCGACCCGTTCCTCGCGGACGTCGCCTGGTCCTGGCTGGTGGACGCTCTGGACGCGCGCCACGCCCACTACACAGCGGCCAGCGGCACCGCGACCAAGATCATCTCCACCGGCTTCGGCGAGCTCGCCGCCCAGGGAGACGGCGCGCAGATCGAGCTGCGCGCCTCCTGGAGCCCGCTGGAGTCCGACGTCTCCGCGCACGTGGAGGGATGGGGCGAGCTGCTGTGCATGCTCGCCGGGCTTCCGCCGACCGGCGAGGGGGTGAGCCTGCTCAGCTCACGGGCGGCCTCCCCGAGGAAGGCGCCGCGTGGCTGAGCACACCGTCATCGACACGCGCGCAGGGTACTTCGCCGCTGTCGAGCGCATCGCTGCGGGAGAGGGCCCGATCGCGGTGGACGCGGAGCGGGCCAGCGGTTTCCGGTATTCGCAGCGTGCATACCTCATCCAGGTCTTCCGGCGCGGGTCGGGCACCTTCCTGCTGGACCCGCCGGCGATCGGGCGCTTCGACGAGCTGAACGAAGCGATGCACGACGACGAGTGGGTGCTGCATGCTGCGACGCAGGATCTGACCTGCCTGCGGGAGGTCGGGCTCGACCCGTCCATCATCTTCGACACCGAGCTCGCCGCCCGCCTGCTGGGGATGCCGCGCGTCGGGCTCGGAACGGTCGTCGAGGAGCTCCTCGGCATCCACCTGGCGAAGGAGCACAGCGCGGCCGACTGGTCGACCCGTCCCCTCCCGGAGCCGTGGCTGAACTACGCCGCACTGGATGTGGAACTGCTGCCCGACCTGCGCGACGCCATCGCCGCCCTGCTGGAGGAGGCGGGGAAGCTCGACATCGCGCGCCAGGAGTTCACGGACGAGCTGGTGCGCGACCTCACGCCGGTGCGGCACGAACCGTGGCGGCGTCTGTCCGGCATCCACTCCATCCGGGGCCTGCGCAACCTCGCCGTGGCCCGGGAGCTGTGGCTGAGCCGGGATGCCCTGGCGCGCGAGCTCGACACCGCGCCCGGCCGCCTGGTCCCGGATGCGTCGCTCACCGCTGCGGCGAAGGCGATGCCGGAGAGCAAGCGTGCACTGGCGGCGCTGCGGGAGTTCACGGGGCGCGCGAGCCGCACGGAGCTCGACCGCTGGTGGGCAGCCATCGAGGCCGGACGCACCACGAACGACCTGCCGGTGCTGCGTGGGAACGGCGAGACCCTTCCGCCGCCGCGCGCCTGGTCCGACCGCAATCCCGAGGCGGATGGGCGCCTCAAGGCCGCGCGGGCGGCACTGACGCTCGTCTCGGAGGAGCGCGCCATCCCGCTCGAGAACCTGCTCACACCCGACACGCTGCGACGCGTCGCGTGGACGCCGCCCGCCGAGATCACGCCGGAATCCATCGGCGAGGCGCTCGCCGCGCACGGCGCGCGCCCGTGGCAGGTTGAGGCAACTGCACAGGTTATCGCCCTGTCGTTTGTGGAAAGCACCCAAACCGCGGACGAGGGGTCCGAGCCCGTTTCGTAGGAAGGATCAAACGATTCTTTTCGTGCACAACGGTGTACCTAGGATCGTTCCCTACCTGATTTGGGAGGCACTGTGGCCGAGAAGAACGATGTCGTGTTCGTGGACGGAGTCCGGACTCCGTTCGGGCGGGCCGGCGAAAAAGGGCAGTACTGGAACACCCGCGCGGACGACCTCGTCGTGAAGGCGATGATCGGACTGCTGGAGCGCAACCCCCAGGTGCCCAAGGAGCGGATCGACGATGTGGCGATCGCCGCCACCACCCAGCAGGGCGACCAGGGACTGACGCTCGGCCGCACCGCCGCGATCCTCGCCGGACTGCCGAAGTCGGTTCCCGGATTCGCGATCGACCGGATGTGCGCCGGCGCCATGACGAGCGTGACCACGCTCGGCTCCGGCATCGCCTTCGGCGCCTACGACCTGGCGATCGCGGGCGGCGTCGAACACATGGGACGCCACCCGATGGGCTTCGGCGCTGACCCGAACCCCCGCTTCCTGTCGGAGAAGATGGTCGCGGAGGACGCGCTCAACATGGGCATGACCGCCGAGCGCATCCACGACCGGTTCCCGGCGCTCACCAAGGAGCGCTCCGACCGCTTCGCGATGCGCAGCCAGCACAAGCTCGCCGCAGCCTACGAGGCGGGCAGGATCCAGCCGGACCTGGTGCCGGTGGCCATCCGCTCCGAGTCGGGCTGGGGCCTGGCGACGCAGGACGAGGGGATGCGACCGGAGACCACGCTCGAGGGCCTCGCCAGTTTGAAGACCCCGTTCCGCCCGCACGGGCGGGTGACCGCCGGCAACTCGTCGCCGCTGACCGACGGCGCCACCGCCTCCCTCCTCGCCTCGTCCGACGCCGTGAAGGAGTTCGGGCTGACGCCGAAGATGCGGATGGTGAGCTTCGCCTTCGCGGGCGTGGAGCCGGAGATCATGGGTCTGGGACCTGTCCCCTCGACCGAGAAGGCACTGCGCAAGGCGGGGCTCAGCATCGACGACATCGGGCTGTTCGAGCTGAACGAAGCCTTCGCCATCCAGGTGCTGTCGTTCCTCGACCACTTCGGGATCGATGACGAGGACCCGCGCGTCAACAACTGGGGCGGTGCCATCGCGATCGGCCATCCGCTCGCCGCGAGCGGCGTGCGGCTCATGATCCAGCTCGCCGCCCAGTTCGCCGAGCACCCCGAGGTGCGCTACGGCATCACCGCGATGTGCGTGGGCCTCGGCCAGGGCGGCACCGTGATCTGGGAGAACCCCACCTACGACAAGCGCGCTGCGCGGAAGGGCTGAGCCACAGTGACGGATTACAGCACGATCGATTTCGGCCCGCTCGCGGAGCTCACCGACGACGAAGTCGTCACCCACTCCTTCGTCAAGGATGTGCGGCTCCCCAGCGGCAAGACCCTCGCGCTCGTGACCCTGGACAACGGACGGGACCACACCCGGCCGAACACGATGGGCCCCGCCACCCTGGTGGAGCTGGGGAAGACGTTCGACGAGCTCACCGAGCGCGCGAAGCGCGGCGAGATCGATGCGGTCGCCGTCACCGGCAAGCCGTTCATCCTCGCCGCCGGAGCCGACCTCAGCCGCGTCGGCGACATCCCGAGCGTGGAGGTGGCCAAGCTGCTCCCCCAACTCGGCCACTACGTGCTCGGAAAGCAGGCGACCTTCGGCGTCCCGTCGTTCGTCTTCACCAACGGCCTCGCGCTCGGCGGCGGCGTCGAGATCGGCCTCAACGCCGACTACCGGACGATCGACCGCAATGCGGCCGCGTTCGCGCTCCCCGAGGTCTTCCTCGGCCTCATCCCGGGCTGGGGCGGTGCGACCATCCTGCCGAACCTGATCGGCATCGAGAACGCCCTCAAGGTCGTCGTCGAGAACCCGCTGAAGCAGAACCGGATGCTGAAGCCGCAGGAGGTCTTCGACCTCGGGATCGCCGACGCGATCTTCGACTCGGCGAACTTCCTCGAGGACTCGCTGCGCTGGGCGGACAGGGTCCTCACCGGCGAGGTCGTCGTGAAGCGCCCGAACGAGCCCGGCAAGCTGGAGCGGATGGTGAAGTGGGATGCCGCCATCGGCATCGCCCGCAAAATGCTCCAGTCGCGCATCGGGAGCGTGCCGAAGTCCCCCTACAAGGCGCTCGACCTGCTGAAGGCCGCGAAGGCGAACGACCGCGAGGTCGGCTTCGCCCTCGAGGACGAGGCGCTCGCGGAGCTCATCGCGGGCGACCAGTTCCAAGCGAGCATCTACGCCTTCAACCTCGTGCAGAAGCGCGCGAAACGCCCGGCCGGAGCGCCGGACAGGAAGGTCGCGAAGAAGGTCACCAAGGTGGGCGTCATCGGCGCCGGTTACATGGCCAGCCAGTTCGCGCTGCTGTTCGTCCGCCGCCTGCGCGTCCCGGTCGTCATCACGGACCTCGACCAGGCCCACGTGGACAAGGGCGTCGGCTACATCCACGACGAGATCGGGAAACTGCAGGAGAAGGGCCGCATCTCCCCCGATGAGGCCAACCGCCTGCGCGCCCTGGTCACCGGCACGACCGACAAGGCCGACTTCGCCGACTGCGACTGGGTCATCGAGGCCGTGTTCGAGGAGCTCTCCGTCAAGCAGGACGTCTTCGCCGAGGTGGAGCCGTTCCTCTCCGAGGACGCCGTCCTGGCGACGAACACGTCCTCGCTGTCGGTGGAGCAGATCGGCGCGAAGCTCGCGCATCCCGAACGCCTCGTGGGCTTCCACTTCTTCACCCCGGTCGCGGTCATGCCGCTGATCGAGGTCGTGAAGACGCCGCACACGGACGAGGCCACCCTCTCCACTGCGATGGTCACGGCCGCGGCCCTGAAGAAGAATGCGGTCATCACGGCCGACACTCCCGGCTTCGTGGTCAACCGCATCCTCGCGAAGATCCTGGGCGATGCCATGCACGCCGTGGACGACGGGACGCCGTTCGACGTGGTCGACGAGGCCATCGCGCCGCTCGGCCTCCCGATGCCGCCCTCCCGGCTCCTCGATCTCGTGGGGCTGAAGGTCGGCGCGCACGTGCTCGACACGCACCACGCCGCGTTCCCGGACCGGTTCTACCGGTCGGAGAACCTCCACAAGCTGGCCGAGTACGGCACGCTGCTGGAGAAGGACGCCAAGGGCACGGTGAAGGGCATCGACAAGGGCGCGGCGAAGATCGTCTCGGGCGGGAAGAACCCGTGGACGAAGGAGGAGATCCTGCGTCGGCTCGAGGACGGCCTGGCCGACGAGATCCACCGGATGCTGATCGACGACCATGTCGTGGAAGCGCCGGAGGACATCGACCTCTGCATGATCCTCGGCGCCGGCTTCCCGTTCCAGATGGGCGGCATCACGCCCTACCTCGACCGGGTGGGCGCCTCCGAGCGCGTCTTCGGGGACACCTTCCACCACCCGCGGATCGCGGGCGTCGCGTAAGCCGAACCTCCGGGGACACCTACTGGTCCCGACATGCCGTCATGGATACGCTCCATACGGCATGTCGGGACCAGTCGTTTCGTCAGCGGTTGAGCGGGCTCATGTCCGCGTAGCGGTCGCCCGCGGGCGCGGCCACGGCATCCAGGCGAGAGAGCTGCTCCGGGCTCAGTTCGAGCTCGGCGGCCGCGACGTTCTGCTCCAGGTTCTCGACCTTGGTGGTGCCGGGGATCGGGGCGATGTCGTCGCCCTTCGCCAGCAGCCACGCGAGCGCGACCTGGCCGGGCTTCGCCCCGAGCTCGCGCGCCACCTCATCCACCTGCTCGACGATGCGGATGTTCGCCTCCAGGTTGTCGCCCTCGAAGCGCGGGTTGAACCGGCGGAAGTCGTCGTCGGAGAGCTGGTCGAGCGAGCGGATCGTCCCGGTGAGGAAGCCGCGGCCGAGCGGCGAATAGGGGACGAAGCCGACGCCGAGCTCACGGACGGTCGGAAGCACCTCGGCCTCCGGGTCGCGCGTCCACAGCGAGTACTCGGTCTGGATGGCCGTGACCGGGTGCACCGCGTTGGCGCGGCGGATGGTCTCGGGCGCCGCCTCGGACAATCCGTAGTGGAGGATCTTGCCCTGCTCGATGAGCTCCTTCAGCGCACCGACGGTCTCCTCGACCGGTGTGCCGGGATCCATCCGGTGCTGGTAGTACAGGTCGATGTGGTCGGTCTGCAAGCGCTGCAGCGACCCCTCGACCGACAGGCGCACGTTCTCGGGCGAGCCGTCCAACCCGCGCTCGTCGTTCTGCCGGTGGTTGATCGTCCCGAACTTCGTGGCGATCACCACGCGCTCCCGGCGGCCGTCGGCGAACGCCTTCGCCAGCAGCTCCTCGTTCTTGTAGGGGCCGTAGATCTCGGCGGTGTCGAAGAACGTCACCCCGAGGTCCATCGCCCGGTGGATGGTGCGGATCGAGCCGAGCTCGTCGTCCCCGGCGCCCGTGTAGAACGCCGACATCCCCATGCAGCCGAGTCCCAGCTGCGAGACCTCCAGCTTCTCTGTTCCCAGTGCGATCTTCTTCATACGTCGTTCCCTTCCGTGACCTGTGCCGCGCGCTGTCCACCAGCACTGTGCCGGTACAGGTCGATCTTGTAGTCGATGGCGGCGAGGCTCGCCGTCATCTCCTCCAGCTGGCGTACGACCGCCATCCGGTGCAGGAGCAGCAGTTCCAGCCGCTCCGCCTCCGTCCCCGCGCCCTGCCGTGCGAGCACCACATACTGGCGCATAGTCCCGATCGGCATCGCCGTCGAGCGCAGCTTGGTGAGAAACGTCACCCAGGTGACGTCCGCCTCCGTGTAGCGCCGGTGGGACGAGGATGCGCGCTCGACCGGAGCGAGCATGAGTCCTTCCCGCTCGTAGTAGCGCAGGGTGTGGGTGGTGAGTCCGGTCCGCTCGGCGACATCCGAGATGGACATCGCCGTGTGTGTGTCGGTCATACCGTCACCCTAGAACTTAGAGCGCACTCTAAGTCAAACGTCCCTCGCCTTGCGCACGTTCGTGACGAATGTCCACTCCCGCTGGCTGTAAGTGCACATTCGTCACGAATGTCCACTCCCGCTGTAAGTGCGCATTCGTGACGAATGTCCACTCCTGCTGGCTGTAAGTGCACATTCGTGGCGAATGTTCGCGGGTAGGGGCAGGGGGCGTCAGGCGCCGCGCTTCTTGGCGGGGGCGGCTTCGGCGCCGGGCGCGTCGTCGGGGAGGGGCCGCGCGATCGGGACGCGGCTGCCGAGCACCTGGGCGACGAGGTCGCGCGCGATCTTCTGCGGGGTGAGCCCCGCCTCCTCCAGGATCTGCTCCCGGGAGGCGTGGTCGATGAAGGCGTCCGGCAACCCCAGCTCGTCCACGGCGGTGTCGATGCCCGCCTCGCGGAGGTCCTGGCGGACGCGGGTCCCGATGCCGCCGACCCGGATGCCGTCCTCGATGGTCACCACGATGCGGTGCTCGGCGGCCAGGGAGAGGATGCTGCGCGGCACGGGGACGACCCAGCGCGGGTCGACGACGGTGGCGCCGATACCCTGCGCGGCCAGCCGCTCGGCGACCTGGAGGCCCAGCTCCGCCATCGGGCCCACCGTGACGAGCAGCACATCCTTGCGATCGCCCTCGCGGAGCACGTCCACCCCGTCGTCCAGCCGCCGCAGCGCGTCGACGTCGGGCAGCACACCGCCCTTCGGGAAGCGCAGCACCGTCGGCGCGTCGTCGACGGCGACAGCCTCGGCCAGCTCCTCGCGCAACCGCGTGCCGTCGCGCGGTGCGGCCAGCCGGATGTTGGGCACGACCTGCAGGATCGCGAGGTCCCACATCCCGTGGTGGCTGGGTCCGTCCGGGCCGGTGACGCCGGCCCGGTCGAGCACGAACGTCACGCCCGCTTTGTGGAGCGCCACATCCATCAGCACCTGGTCGAACGCGCGGTTCATGAAGGTGGCGTAGATGGCGACGACGGGATGCAGTCCTCCGTACGCGAGGCCGGCGGCGCTCGTGGTGGCGTGCTGCTCGGCGATACCCACGTCGTGGACGCGCGCCGGGAAGCGCTCGGCGAGCTTGTGCAGACCGGTCGGCCGGAGCATCGCGGCCGTGATGCCGACGATCTTGGGGTCCTGTTCGGCGAGCAGGACGATCTCGTCGGCGAAGACGTCCGTCCACGTCGCCTTGCCGGAGCTGCCGAGCGACTCGCCGGACTCGGGGTCGATCTGCCCGACCGAATGGAACTGGTCGGCCGCGTCGCGCAGAGCCGGCGCGTAGCCGCGTCCCTTCTGAGTGATCGCATGGACGATGACCGGTGCGCCGTAGTTCTTCGCCTGGCGCAGCGCCTCCTCCATCGCTCCGATGTCGTGCCCGTGGATCGGGCCGATGTACTTGATGTCGAGGTTGGAGTACAGCGCTTCGTTGTTGGTGAACCGGCTGAGGAAGCCGTGGAGGCCGCCGCGCACGCCGCGGTAGAAGGCACGCCCGGGCGTGCCGAGCTTGTCGAATGCCCGCTGCGAGGTGAGGTAGAGGCTGCGGTAGCTCTTGCGGGTACGGACCGTGTTCAGGAACCGCGCCATCCCGCCGATCGTCGGCGCATACGACCGGCCGTTGTCGTTGACCACGATGATCAGCCGGCGATTGTTGTCGTCGGAGATGTTGTTGAGCGCCTCCCACGTCATCCCGCCGGTCAGAGCGCCGTCGCCGACGACGGCGACGACGTGGCGGTCGCGCTGGCCGGTCAGCTCGAACGCGCGCGAGATGCCGTCCGCCCACGAGAGGGAGGAGGAGGCGTGGGAGCTCTCGACGATGTCATGCTCGGACTCCGAGCGCTGCGGATAGCCGGCGAGGCCGTCCTTCTGCCGCAACTGCGAGAAGTCCTGGCGACCGGTCAGCAGCTTGTGCACGTACGACTGGTGGCCGGTGTCGAAGACGACGGCGTCCCGCGGCGAGTCGAACACCCGGTGGATGGCGATGGTCGTCTCCACCACGCCCAGGTTCGGGCCCAGGTGCCCACCGGTCTTCGCGACGTTGGCGACCAGGAAGGCGCGCACTTCGGCGGCGAGCTGGCCGAGCTCCCGGTCCGTCAGACGGTCGAGGTCGCGGGGACCGTGGATGGTCTCGAGGATGCCCATGGATTCGAGTCTAGGCTCGCTGAAATCGGAGGAGACTCGGAACCGTTCATTCAGAGCCAAGCGTGACGGGAATCCTCACCCGATGACTACAGGACAAAGCAAAGCGGCCCGGTTTCCCGGGCCGCTTAGAGCGTAAACGTCGGTGGTACTATTCGACGTCTTCCAGAACAGCCTAATACGATCATCGGATGACTGTCGACATCTTGCCGTACCTGAGCCGGCCCCGGATGTCGACCTACCTCGCCGCGTGCGCGCATGACGAATCCCGAGCACTGGAGCTGTACCGGGCGAACGCGCGCGTAAGCGGGATCGCCTACACGTCACTCCACTATGTCGAAGTGATTCTGAGGAACGCACTCGATCGCGAGCTGCGCGTGTGGAATCACACGACGCACGGGACACCGCACTGGGCTTTGGATGCCGCTCCGCTCCTGCTGTCCGTGATCACTCCGGATCGATTGAGGACCGCCAGACGGGACGCCACACGGGCCGTCGGAGGCCGTAGGGCAGTCGGTCACGATGATGTGGTGGCGCAGCTGTCCCTGGGTACCTGGCGCTATCTGCTTCCCTCTCAACGACACCAGGGGAAGCAGAAGCTGTGGGACGATGCGCTAGAGCGTTCGTTCGCCAACCGTCATGGGGTCCGTCCTGATCAGATCGCTCAGTCTCTCGCCATCGTCTACGACTTCCGAAACCGGATCGCCCACCACGAGCCGGTGTTCGGCCTCGATCTCCGGGGCAAGCGCAGAGCCATGCGGGACGTGCTCCACAGCGTGAGCGGATCAGCACGCAAGTGGTTCGTCGAGCACGAGCCGTTCTCCGGGGCGGCCGACGACTTCTATCGGGAGTGGCCGGAATTCGAGCGCAAGAACTGAAACCCCCGGCATCCTTTATGGATGACCGGGGGTTTCCGTCCTAGCTCGGAACCGTACTCAGACGAGGCTCCGGAGCACGTACTGCAAGATGCCGCCGTTGCGGTAGTAGTCGGCCTCACCCGGGGTGTCGATCCGGACGACCGCGTCGAACTCGACGGTCTGCTTGCCCGCGGGCGAGTGCTCGCTCGGCTCCGCGACGACGTGCACGGTCTTCGGTGTCGTCCCCTCGTTCAGCTCTTCCAGGCCTGTGATCGTGAAGACTTCCGTGCCGTCGAGACCGAGCGAGTCGACCGACTCCCCCGCCGGGAACTGCAGGGGGACCACTCCCATGCCGATGAGGTTGGAGCGGTGGATGCGCTCGAAGCTCTCGGTGATGACCGCACGGACACCGAGGAGGCTGGTGCCCTTGGCCGCCCAGTCGCGCGACGAGCCGGAGCCGTACTCCTTGCCGCCGAGGACGACGAGCGGGATGCCCTGCGCCTGGTAGTTCTGCGAGGCGTCGTAGATGAAGGACTGCGGCGCGTCGGGCTGCGTGAAGTCGCGGGTGTAGCCGCCCTCGACGCCATCCAGCAGCTGGTTCTTCAGCCGGATGTTCGCGAACGTGCCGCGGATCATCACCTCGTGGTTGCCCCGGCGCGAGCCGTAGGAGTTGAAGTCCTTGCGGTCGATGCCGTGCTCGGTGAGGTACGTGCCGGCCGGGCTGTCCGCCTTGATGGAGCCGGCGGGCGAGATGTGGTCGGTGGTGACCGAGTCGCCGAGCTTGGCCAGCACGCGGGCGCCGGCGATGTCGGTGACCGGCTTCGTCTCGAGCGTCATGCCCTCGAAGTACGGAGGCTTCCGCACATACGTGGACTTCTCATCCCACTCGAACACGGAGCCCGTCGGGGTGGGCAACGAGGTCCAGCGCTCGTCGCCCTCGAAGACCGACGCGTACTGGTGGACGAACATCCCCTCGTTGATGGAGGAGTCGATCGTCTCCTGCACCTCGGCGGCGTCGGGCCAGATGTCCTTGAGGAAGACGTCGTTGCCCTCGGAGTCCTGCCCGAGCGGGTCGACCTCGAAGTCGAAGTTCATCGAGCCGGCCAGGGCGTAGGCGATGACCAGCGGCGGGCTGGCCAGGTAGTTCATCTTCACGTCGGGGTTGATGCGGCCCTCGAAGTTGCGGTTGCCCGAGAGCACCGCGGTGACCGCGAGATCGTTCTCGTTGACCGCCTGCGAAATCTCGTCGAGCAGCGGGCCCGAGTTGCCGATGCAGGTCGTGCAGCCGTAGCCGACCGTGTAGAACCCGAGTGCCTCGAGGTCCTGCGTGAGACCGGCCTTCTCGTAGTAGTCGGTGACCACCTTGGATCCGGGGGCCAGCGTGGTCTTGACCCACGGCTTGGCCTTCAGGCCCTTCTTCGCCGCGTTGCGCGCGAGCAGTCCCGCGGCGAGCATCACGGAGGGGTTCGACGTGTTCGTGCACGAGGTGATCGCCGCGATGGCGACCGCTCCGTGGTCGAGGACGAAGGACTCGCCCTTGTCCTTCAGCGTCACCGGGGTCGGGCTGGATGCCGTCTTCGGCGCGTGACTGTGGTGACTGTGCTGGTGGATGCTGCGGGCATCCTCCGGCTGCAGCTCTCCCGGGTCGGATGCCGGGAACGACTCGGAGATCGTCAGGTCGACGAGGTCGTGCGAGATCTCGGCGTAGTCGACGAGGTCCTTCTCGAACTGCTGCTTGGCGTGGTCGAGCTCGATGCGGTCCTGCGGGCGCTTCGGCCCCGCGATGGAGGGGACCACGGTCGAGAGGTCGAGCTCCAGATACTCGCTGAAGACCGGCTCGGTGGACGGGTCGTGCCAGAGGCTCTGCGCCTTCGAGTACTCCTCGACCAGCTGGACCTGCTCCTCGCTGCGGCCGGTGAGGCGCAGGTAGTCGAGCGTGACGTCGTCGATCGGGAACATGGCGGCGGTGGAGCCGAACTCCGGGCTCATGTTGCCGATGGTGGCGCGGTTCGCGAGCGGGACCTCGGCGACGCCGGCTCCGTAGAACTCGACAAACTTGCCGACCACGCCGTGCTTGCGCAGGATCTGCGTGATGGTGAGCACGACATCGGTCGCGGTCACGCCGGTCGGGATGGTGCCGGTCAGCTTGAAGCCCACGACCTTGGGGATGAGCATGGAGACCGGCTGGCCGAGCATGGCCGCCTCGGCCTCGATGCCGCCGACGCCCCATCCCAGAACGCCGAGGCCGTTGACCATCGTGGTGTGCGAGTCGGTGCCGACGCAGGTGTCCGGGTACGCGAGCAGCTCGCCGTCGACTTCGCGTGTCATCGTGACGCGGGCCAGGTACTCGATGTTGACCTGGTGGACGATGCCGGTGCCCGGCGGGACGACCTTGAAGTCGTCGAAGGCGGTCTGTCCCCAGCGGAGGAACTGGTAGCGCTCGCCGTTGCGCTCGTACTCGATGTCGGTGTTGCGCTCGAGCGCATCCGCCTGGCCGAACAGGTCGGCGATGACGGAGTGGTCGATGACCATCTCGGCCGGCGCGAGCGGATTGATCTTCTCGGGGTCGCCGCCGAGGGCGGAGACCGCCTCGCGCATGGTGGCGAGGTCGACGATGCAGGGGACGCCGGTGAAGTCCTGCATGATGACGCGTGCCGGCGTGAACTGGATCTCGGTGTCCGGCTCGGCCTGCGGGTCCCACCCGCCGAGGGCGCGGACGTGGTCGGCCGTGATGTTGGCTCCGTCTTCGGTGCGGAGCAGGTTCTCGAGCAGCACCTTGAGGCTGAACGGCAGCCGCTGGTAGCCCTCGACGGTGTCGATCGCGAAGATCGTGTAGTCCCGCGACCCGACGCTCAGCTTCCTCTTGGCGCCGAAGCTGCCGTGCTCTGAGATTTCCGTTGCTGACACAGTGCCCTCTCCTTCATCGGCAGGCGATGTTCGCGCACGCCTCGTTCATCTTCGTCGTCCGTCCAAGTGCCTTTCCAGCAAGGTAACCCTAATCCCGCGCTGAACGAAACTATCTTGACGTCGAGATAAAACTACCACGTTCAGACGCGGTCGAAGACCAGCGAGCGCCGCTTCGCGAAGCGGTAGAAGAGCTCCACTCCGGCGGCTCCGACAGCGCCGACGACGACACCCCAGGCGAGCGACCCGTCCAGCTGCAGGTGCATCTCGAAGAAGGACGACGTGAACGGGATGAGGCACACCAGGACGAACGCCGTCGCGACCGCCGCGAGCAGCAGCCAGCGCACTCCTGTGAGCGGCCGCGTCAGCACGCACAGGATCCACAGCGAGACGCAGAACAGGGCGACGGTGGTGACGCTGCGCGCTTCGTGGAGCGGGATGCTCCGGTGCAGGGGCGCATAGGTCACGATCGCGGTCACGCCGGCGATCAGGCCGGTCGGCACGGAGTACCGCAGCACCCGGCCGAGCA
This sequence comes from Leifsonia sp. HAY1-4F, assembly GCF_056755275.1. NCBI lineage: Bacteria > Bacillati > Actinomycetota > Actinomycetes > Micrococcales > Microbacteriaceae > Leifsonia > Leifsonia sp. HAY1-4F. The sequence continues at coordinate 38,514 of NZ_JBNDHX010000013.1, read as the reverse complement.
CCCCCGGTGTGTAGATGCGCTTGTTCGGCGTCAGGGCGAGGACGAAGGACGGGATGCCGATGGCCAGCGACGAGACGAGCGTCAGCTGCCGCGGGAGGAACGGGAAGGGCCACAGCAGGAACGCGCTCACCAGCGCCAGCAGGATGCCGTAGGTCGTCTTCGCGAGGAAGATGTTCGAGACGCGCTCGACGTTGGCGATCACCCGGCGGCCGAACGCCAGCACGTCGGGCAGCCGGTCGAACCGGTCGTCGAGCAGCACCACCCGCGAGACGGCCTTGGTGGCGGCCGTCCCGGTCCCCATGGCGATGCCGAGGTCCGCGTCCTTCACCGCCATCGCGTCGTTGACGCCGTCGCCGGTCATCGCCACGGTGCGGCCGCGCTCCTGGAGCAGCCGGACCGCCGCGCGCTTCTGGTCCGGGCTGACGCGGCCGAGCACGCTCGCGGTCTCCAGCGCGTCCGAGAGCGCTTCGTCCGTCGTGAGGGTGGACGCGTCCACGGCCTCGCCCTCGAGCTGCAGTTCCCGGGCGATCGCCGCCACCGTGACCGGGTTGTCGCCGGACATGACGACCACCCGAACCGACTGATCGCGGAAGTAGACGAGGGTGTCGCGGGCCTCCGGCCGCAGGGTCTCCGCGAGCAGAACCAGGAGGGCCGGCTCCACCCGCGTCCCGGCGAGCGGCACGTGCACCGCCTCAGGCAGCGGGTCGATCGCCCGCGCCAGGGCCAGCGTCCGCAAGCCGGTCGCCGCGAGCGCGGTCGCCCGCTCCAGCGCAGCGGGATGCTGCTCCAGCACGAACTCGGGCGCGCCCAGCGCCCACGACGACTCCCTGCCGTCCACCGTGATCACCACCGCGCTGTACTTCGTCGCCGAGCTGAACGGGATGCGCCGCGAAACCCGGAACCGGTCGCTGAGGAACCGCGACCCCAGGACCCCGGAGGTCGCGTTGCCCGCCTCGTCCGAGCCGAACGCGGCCAGCGCCGTCTCGGCCAGTTGCGCATCCACCGTGTCGCCGATGGGCTCGGTGCCGTGCAAGGACAGCTCCCCCGTCGTCAGCGTCCCGGTCTTGTCGAGGCAGAGCACGTCGACGCGCGCGAGCACCTCGACCGCGGCGAGCTCCTGGACCAGCACCTTGCGGGCGGCCAGCTGGATGGCGGCCACACCGAATGCGAGGCTCGTCAGGAGCACGAGACCTTCCGGGATCATGCCCACGACCGCCGCCACCGCATCCAGAAGCGCGCGCCGCCAGTGGTCGTCGCTGAACAGGTGTGCGAAGCCGCCGTAGGTGAGGACCCGCCCGATCAGGGTCACCAGGATGAGCGGCCCGAGGATCCAGGAGAGGTACACCAGGATGCGGTTGGTCGCCTCCCGCAGCTCGGAACGCACCAGCGAGTGCTTGCGGATCTCGCTGGTCAGCCGGCTCGCGTAGGAGTCGGCGCCGACGGCCGTCACTGCGGCGAGCCCCGTACCGGTGACGACGTGGGAGCCGGAGAGGAGTGGAGCCTCGGCGTCCTTGAACACCGGGTCCGACTCCCCCGTCAGCATCGACTCGTCGACCGAGAGACCCGTGCTCTCGACGACGACCGCGTCCGCCGGGACCTGGTCGCCCGGACGCAGCACGAGCAGGTCGTCGAGGACCACGTCCTCCAGCGCCACGGTCGTTACCTCACCGTCGCGTCGCACCCGGCTGTGCGGCGCCGCGAGGAGCGCCGCGCGGTCGAGGACCCGCTTGGCGCGGTACTCCTGCACGATGCCGATCAGGGCGTTGACGACGACGATCCCGAAGAAGAAGCCGTCCCGCAGGTCGCCGAGCAGCAGCACGGCGACGAAGCAGGCGGTGAGGATGCCGTTGAACAGCGTGAAGATGTTCTCGCGGAGGATGTCGCTCACGGAACGGGAGCTCGGCTGCGTCTGCGTGTTGACGCGGCCGTCCGCCACCCGTTCGGCGACCTGGGCGGCGTTCAGCCCCTCGGTCGTCTCGGCGTCCAGCATCCGTCCCCCTCGTCCTTCGTGGTGCGCTCTACCCGGCTGAGGCGCCCCGCGCGCGCTCGTCCGGCACCTGCGGGAACTGCCCCTTCACGATGAACCATGTCACCAGCAGCAGCAGCGCGTAGGGCGGAACGCCGGTGAGGAGCCTGGCGAACGCGAGCGCGCTGGTGGCCGCATCCGTGTGGGCCAGGTAGAGGGGAACCTCCACGAGCAGCCGGACGACGAAGAGCAGGAGCCAGAGGAACGTCACCGCCTGCAGGACGCGGAACTTCCGCTTGTCGCGGCGCCAGGCCACGCCGCCGCCCATGAGGTAGCCGGCGACCAGGCCGATGAGCGGCCAGCGCACGAGCATGGAGACCAGGATCGCCGCTCCGAACGCGATGTTGACCCAGATCCCGAACACGAAGTTGTCTTCTCCACGGCCCGTGATGAGCGCGAGGATCGCCGAGATCCCGACGCCGATCAGCCCGGCCATGGCCTGCGTGACCGGGGTCTTGCCGACGATGCGCAGCACCGTGAAGACGACCGCGACTGCCACCGACGAGATGATCGAGACCGGGACGTTCTGGGTGAACGTGAAGAGGACGAGGAACACCAGGCCGGGCAGGACGGTCTCGCACAGGCCGCGGAAGCCTCCGAGGGCGCCCAGCAGCGCCGCCCCTGTGGAGGCGTCGCTCTCGGCCAGCTGTCCGAGTCCGGAGCGGCGCGCTGCGGCGGCGATGCTGTCGCCGAGCCCAGGCGCCGGTGTAGACCCTGCGCCCTCCTGGGCCGGGTCCGGCCGGTCGTGATCGGTCATGCTCATGCCTTAGAGAGAGGAGTAGTCGTTCTCGGTGCCCGCGGTGGGCGCGGCGGGCATCCGGAGCGGGATGAGGTCGCGCGGCGGCATCGGGACCGTGCCGCGCACCACCACGATGCTGCGGAAGAGGTCCTCGACGAGCGCGGCGGCCTCGGGCTGCACGGCCGCGTCGCCGGCGATCACTCCGCGGAGGAACCAGCGCGGGCCGTCCACGCCGACGAACCGGGCCACGCGTGTCTCGACGGGGCCGCCCTGCGGGGCGGCGACGGGGATCTCAGCCACGAGCTCCGGCCCGAACGCACCGTCGCGCTCCGTCACCCGGCCGCCCTGGCGCTGCACCTGCTCCGAGATCTGAGCGCGGATCTCGTGCCAGAGACCCGAGGACCGCGGAGCGGCGAACGGCTGCACCTGCAGAGTCGAGCCCGCGTAGTCGAGGCCGACGGCGACGACGCGCTGCGACTCCTCCTCGACCTCCAGTCGCAGGTGAAGTCCCTCGCGCGGCAGGATCTTCACGCCGCCGAGATCGACATACGGGCGGACGGGATTGGCCTCGCTCTCGTCGAGCGGCCCTTCGGTCTCGCGGTCGTCCGGCGCCGACTTCTCGAATTCGAGGGCGTCGGCCTCGAGCGCGCCGGCACCCGGAGCCTCTGCTCCCTGCTGATCGAGCCCGGCGCCGTCGTCGGAGCCTCGGGGGGTACTGCTGTCGGTCACGCGTGTTCTCCTGACGTGGTCACGGTGTACCCGGAGGAGCCGAAGCCCGCGGTGCCACGGTGGCTGTCCGGGAGGGTGTCGACGGGGATGAACCTCGCCCGGGTGACCGGCATCACGATCAGCTGGGCGATCCGGTCGCCGACGCCGATATCGTAGGCCATCGACCTGTCCGTATTCAGGAGGGTGACCCGGATCTCGCCCCGATAGCCCGCATCCACGGTGCCGGGCGCGTTGACGATGGTCAGGCCGTGGCGCATGGCAAGGCCGCTGCGTGGCACGACGAACCCGGCGTAGCCCTCGGGCAGGGCGATGGAGACTCCGGTCGGCATCGTGAAGCGCTCCCCGGGGCCCAGCGTGACCGCCTCCGCAGCGCACAGATCGGCGCCGGCGTCGCCGGGGTGCGCGTAGGCGGGAGGGAACTCGGCGATGATCGGCACGTCGACGGTATCTGTCACGTGTCGAGGCTAGTGCAGAAGTCTGATCGAATAGAGGCCATGGACCTCTACCGAGAACGACTGTGGGCGACGCCCTGGCTGTTCATCTCGACCCTGCTCGTCATCCCCGCCGTCATGCTCGTCTTCGCGCCGATCAACTTCGCGGTCGGGGTTGTGCTCGCCATCGTCATCTACGTCGCCTGGGCGGTCTTCCTGGTCGCGACCACGCCGGTCATCCGGGTCACGAAGGAGGAGCTCGTCGCGGGAAATGCGCGCATCCCCCTCGGCCTCACCGGGGAGCCGACCGCCTACCGGGGCGAGGAGGCGACGCAGCAGCGCGGCCGCCTGCTGGATGCGCGGGCCTGGCTGCTCATCCGCGGCTGGATCAAGCCGGTGGTGAAGGTGCCGCTGGCCGATCTCGACGACCCGACACCGTACTGGCTCCTCTCGACAAGAAACCCGGACCAGTTGGTCCGGGTTCTCGAAGAGGCTCGCCTCAGTTCTTCGGGTGCCGCCTAGGCGCCGTACTGCCTGCAGTCCGGTGCTTACGCAGCGCACTCCACGCAGATCGGCCCGAGCTTCGTCTCGTGGTCGATCTGCGAACGGTGCTTCACCAGGAAGCAGTTCACGCAGGTGAACTCGTCCGCCTGGGGAGGGAGCACCACGACATCGAGGTCGAGGTCGGAGAGGTCGGCACCGGGCAGCTCGTAGCCACCAGGATTGTCGGCGTCCTCGACGTCCACGACACCCGACATCTTGTCCGGGACACGCTCCTTGAGGGCCTCGATCGACTCGGAGTCGTCCTCGGTCTTCCGTGGTGCGTCGTAATCCGTTGCCATGCCCATCCACTTCTCGTATGTAGCGGCCGATTCTCGCAATCGGCGGCCATAGTTTGCATCAATCGCCCCCGAATAGCAAAACCATCCAGGACCCTTTCAGCGATCGCTGCCAGTGCAACTTCCGGCACGCCCGGGATATTCCCCGGATTGCCCGGTTCTCCGTGTCATCCTGGGCCCGTACGAACGAGCTCGGAAGGCAATCCACATGCAGGATTTGAAGGTCATCGGGGTCGAGAACGGTGCACTCGTCGCCGTCGGCGACGACGGTGAGCGGTTCCGCATCGCCGTCGACGAGGCGTTGCAGTCGAAGGTGCGCCAGGTGCGTCAGGAGACGCCCGCCGACGCGCCCAAGCTCTCACCGCGCGAGGTCCAGGCGCACATCCGCTCCGGCATGTCCGCCGAGGATGTGGCGGCTGTCACCGGAGCGCCGCTGGACTACGTGCAGCGTTTCGAGGGACCGATCATCGCCGAGCGCGAGCACATCGTGGCGAGCGCCCTCAGCGTCCCCGTCCACACCTCCGACGCGGTCGACCCGCTGGGCGAACCGGAGACGTTCGGAAGCGTCATCCGCGAGCGTCTGGCATCGCTTGGCGTCGCCGGCGAGCGCTGGGCGAGCTGGAAGGACAGCGAGACCGGCTGGATCGTCAAGCTCGAGTTCACAGCGGACACCATCGACCACGATGCCCGCTGGTCGTACGACGCGCGCAAGCACGCCCTCGCGCCCCTGAACTCCGAGGCGACCACGCTCTCCCAGGCGGGAGAGCTGCGCGGCGGGACGCTCATCCCCCGGCTGCGCGCCGTGCTGCCGCACGAGGGCGAGCCGGACACGTCCCGGTTCGACAGCGGCGCGTTCACCTTCCCGGCGCCATCCGCCGACCTGCTCGGCCCCGAGGTCACCTCTCCGATCGAGCCGCTGCCGCCCCGCACGCCGGGGACCAACAACTCCATCGCCGTATCGGCGATCAAGCGGTCGGATGACGCCCCTCGCGACCTCCACCAGACCGCCGACCTGCTGGAGGCCCTGCGCCGCCGCCGGGGCGAGCGCGAGGCAGCGGCCTACGAGGACGGTCCCGCCGCCGGCCAGTCGCAGCCGCCCGCTGCGACCACGCCGATCGAGATCCCGACGCCGTTCCGCATCGTCGAGGAGCGTCCGCCGGCCCCCGAGCGTCCTCCCGTCGCCGAGCAGCCGCCCCTGCCTCTCGATGTCCCGGCTCCCCCGAGTGCCCCGTCGAACGACTCGGGCCCGCAGCCGTCGGCACGCAAGAAGGGCCGCGCCGCCATGCCGAGCTGGGACGAGATCGTCTTCGGCGCCCGGACGGACGACGACCTGGCCTGAAGCTCTTCCCTTGACCCCCGTTCGGGGGGAGGGGGAAATGCCACGTCAGCAGCTAGCCTCGGGGTGGATCCGTGGGTCCGACGCACCACGAGGGGGATCCATGGGTCATATCGACCGTCACCGAACGATCGCACGAGTTGCCGCGCTGACGCTGGTCATCGGAGCCGGCGTCATCCCGGTTTTCAGCGAGCCGGCTGCAGCTACCCCGGCTCCGACGACCGCACTCTCGACCGCCTCCAGCCCCGGTGGAGTTGCGTCGGATATCGTCGCCGGTGCGGCGTCGTACCTCGATAACACCTCGAATCTGGTCATCGGCCCGGACGGACGACCCTGGTTCGAGAACAGCGAGGGCCTCTACTCGATCGCAGAAGATGAGACCCTCGTTGCGCATCCATTGCCTGGAGCCGGCGGCACCTACAACTCCTCACGGTCGACGATTCAGCGAGCCTCGGACAGCTCTCTCTGGTTGATCGGCCCCGCCGGAATGGTGCGGGTAGCGCCGGACGGGACGGTGACACAACTCAGCACGTTCGGGTTGATCTCGATCATCACCTGGGGTCTGACCACCGACGACCGCGCCGTCCTGGTGGCATACGACTACCAGGCTCACACAACGACGACATCCTGGATCTCTCCGGACGGGACGGTCGATACGCAGTTGCATCCCGACTGGAACAACCACCTCGACAGCGTGTTCCCGGGGCCGGGCGGCAGCATGTGGGGCATCTCCTCGGACGAGACGGGTTACTTCGGAATCTTCCCCGACGGGAGCCGAGTGACGCTGGCTGTCCCGTCCGACACGAAACAGGTGTCCTTCGACCCGCAGTCGGATGGCCAACTCTTCGCCACGTACACCACCGGCGGGGTCAACGTACTTTCACGTGTGGAGGCGACCGGAGCACTCACGCCGCTAGTGACCGGCGGGCTGGACATTGCGACGTACCACGGCGAAGTCTTCTGGGCGACAAGCACTCCGACTGGAGAACTTCTCTTTCACCGATTGAGCGATCCTTCCTGGAGTGCACAGCTCCCGGCCGGCCTCACCCTCGTGGAAGGCGTCTGCTGGCAGAACTCGACATCGTCACTCTGGGTCGCCGCCAAGCCCACCGATGGGTACGAGTCGGTCTTCCAGATCACGGCCGGCCGAGTCGTTCCTCGGTTGGAGAATGATTATTTCTCCTACGAAAGCTGCCAGGAATCACCTGACGGGGCTCTCTGGGGTTTCGGCTACTCCACGTATCTCCACGTCAGTCCTGATGGCAGTGACGTGACCGCCGGCGACTCGAGCGCGGGTATACAGGCGGTTGCGACGAACGATGATTCGGTCTGGTTACGGGCCTTCGATCCTTCCACACCCCCTGGTACTAGCGCCATCGGTCACCTCGCCTTCGTCAATACGGATCGAATCGCCGGATCCGACCGGTTCGATACGGCAGCTCAGATCGCTTCGAAGGAGTACCCCTCGGGCGCCCCCGTCGTCTACGTGTCCTCAGGCCTCGACTTCCCAGATGCACTCGCTGCCGGACCGGCTGCCGCGAAGGAAGGCGGTCCGCTCCTGCTGACCGCGCCGTGGGCGCTTCCTGCCGCGACGGCGAACGCCCTGAGCCGAATGGCACCGGCGCGCGTCGTCATCGTCGGCGGGACAGCAGCCATCAGTACTGAGGTGGAAAGTCAGATCCGGGCCACTGTGCCGAAGGCGCTGCTGCAACGGCTTGCCGGCGGAAACCGCTATGCAACAGCCCAGGCCATCGTGGCTTCGACCTTCTCGTCTGCTTCCACCGTCTATCTAGCAACGGGCAACACCTTTCCAGACGCTTTGAGCGCGTCAGCGGCGGCGGGCGCCGCCGGCGATCCGGTCGTCCTCGTCAACGGCTGGTCGAGCTCGCTCGATGCCGCTACCAGGGCGCTCGTCTCCGGACTGCATCCGTCGTCGGTGACGGTGGTCGGGGGCGCAGACGTCGTGAGCGACGGCATCCTGGCCGACCTCAATGGCATAGCACCCGCGACGCGCCTCGCAGGCGCCGACCGCTTCAGCACTGCTGCTGCCGTCGCTCGCGCTGTTTTCCCCCAGGCCCCAAACGCCTTCCTCGCCAACGGCACCACCTTTCCCGATGCACTCACCGGCGCGGTCTGGGCGGCCTCCCTCAAGGCACCGCTGCTGACCTCTCGCTCGGCGTGTTTGAGTGACGCTACGGAGAGGGCGCTGCTCCTCGGCCACACTGACAAGGTGACGATCCTCGGAGGGACCAGCGTTCTGGACTACAACGCCGCAAACCTGTTGCGGTGCGAGGATGTCCCCTGAGCATCATCGTGATGCCGGCCGTTGCGTCGTGGGAGCGAGTTGCCCTCTCCCCAATCGCGGGTCCTAGCGCGGATCGAGACCGATCGTCCCGTATCCTGTGGGAATGCTCTCAACGGACCCTGCACGGACGATCAGTTCTGCCCTCCGCGGGCATGACAACGCGCTCGGCCTGATCCGTCTCGTTCTCGCGCTGGCGGTCCTGGTCTCGCACACGTTCCCACTCGGCGGGTTCGGCCACGATCCGGGAACCGGGATCACGCACGGTCAGTCGAACCTCGGCTCGCTGGCGGTGGCCGGCTTCTTCGCCATCAGCGGCTACCTGATCACGAAGAGCGGGATGTCGGCGGATGTGATGCAGTTCCTCTGGCGCCGCGTCCTCCGCATCTTCCCCGCGTTCTTCCTCGTCCTGTTGCTGTCCGCATTCGTCCTCGGGCCGGTGATCTGGGCGCTCGACGGCCACGCGATCGCCGACTACTTCGCGCGATCCGCAGCGAGCCCCTGGCACTACATCGCCTCCAACTGGACTCTGCACGTCGGCGCCTGGGGCATCCTCGACGTCTTCCGCTACTCCACCCCCTACGGTCTCGGCGCGCACGCCAGCGTCTTCAACGGATCCACCTGGACCCTCTCGTACGAATGGGCCTGCTACCTGATGGTCGCGGTCCTCCTCGCCGCGGGAGTCCTGGCGAAAGCACGGCCTGTGGTCGTCGCGGTCGCGGCCGTCATCTTCGCCGGTCAGATCGTGCAACTGGTCAGCCCGGGAACGATGGGGGCGGTCTTCCCGCCGCTCGGCGACCCGCAGTTCCTGCTCCTGGCCTACCCGTTCGCCATCGGCTCGGTGTTCGCGGTGTACTCGCGCTCCATCCCGCTCACCCCGCGCTTCGGGATCGCCGCCGGTGTCGTGCTCGCCTGGACGCTGCTGAACGGCGGATACGCCGTGATCGGCGTTCCCGCTGGCGTCTACTTCATCCTGTGGGTCGGATCCGCCATCCCCGGCCGGCTGCGGACGATCGGGCAGAAGAACGACATCTCCTACGGCGTCTACCTGTACGCGTTCCCGGTGCAGCAGACGCTCGCCTACTTCGGTCTCTACAAGCTCGGCGTCATCCCGATGATCCTCGGCGCGGCGGTGATCGTGCTGTCCCTCTCCTGGCTCAGCTGGCGGTTCCTCGAGAGCAAGGCGATGTCGCTCAAAGGCTGGGGACCCGGCCGCGGATTCGCCTACTGGATCGAGCGGTTCGGGATCGGGTCCCGTACGACCGCGGGTGAGGCGCCGACGCCCGAGACGACGCCGGCCGCGGCAGCACAGCACGTGCCGCACCACGCCCCGCATCCGGTCGCGGGCGAGCTCAGCCTGCCGCTCCGAAGCGCAGCAGGGGAACCCGCGTCTCCTCCGGCGTGAGCGAGCCGTGCTGGCCCACCATGTTGCGGCCCGTGCGCTGCGGGTCCCGTCCGTCGTAGTAGGCGACCCGCTTGCGGGCGGCGATCAGCACATCCCCGATTCGCGGCGCCACCTCGGGATGGACGCTCGGCCCGAACCAGCCGGCGTCGATCGCCTCTGATCGCGTGGCCACCCACGAGCGCTCACCTTCGGAGTCGCGCCAGCGCTCAGCGACGACAGCAGGCGCGACGCCGTCGTCCACATAGAGGTGGAGGAGCCGCGGCTCGCCCGCGATCTCGGCGACGCCCTCCAGCAGCTCCGGAGCGGTGTCGTAGAGGATGTGGCCGCCGTGCGGGACATCCACGACACCGTGGTCGGCCGTGAGCAGGGCCCCCCGGCCGGGACCGAGGCGGCGGGCGAAGCCGGCGACCAGCGCATCCACCGTCTCCAGGGCGGCCGTCCACTCCGGGGACTCCCAGCCGCGTGCGTGCGCCAGTTGGTCGAGCTCGGCGACGTAGAGGTACGTCAGCCCGGGACCCGGCGACGCGACGATGTCGGCAGCGGCCGCGAACCGGTCGGCCAGCCTGGACACGCCGGTGAACTCCGCTCCGCGCAGCACGGCCGCGGTGAAACCGGTGTTCTCGAATTTGGGGAGCCCGATCGCCCGGGCTCGGACGCCCTGGTCCGCTGCGCGCTCGAACACCGTCCGCGAGCGCTGCCAGGTGTCCGGATGCATGGCCGCATCCCAGCCGCTCAGCTGGTTGGTCAGCCGCCCGGCCGCATCGCGGACGCGGTAGCCGACCAGCCCGTGCTCTCCGGGAGTCGTCCCGGTCGTCAGCGTCGCGAGCGCGGCCGCTGTCGTCGTCGGGAATCCCGCGTCGATCGTGGTCGCCTTGCCGAGCAGCGGCGCAAGCGTGCGCGCATGCCCGGCTCTGGCGCGCAACGACGCCGCACCGAGTCCGTCGACGACGATCACGACGACGTGCTCCAGCGGCGGCAGCCCCAGCTCGTTCCCGGCGCCCGAGACGGCGGCCAGCGAACTCGGCAGAACCGTGGCGAGGCTCGCTCTCGTCGTGAACGCGGCCGGTAGCATGGGGGGCATCCGGCCCAGTCTGGCACAGCCATCCCCGGCCGGCCGAGGCGCCCCCACGGCCCTCCCCGCCCCTCCTGCACAGAATGCACGAATGACACCAGCAGACGACCAGCCCGCCGCCGGAACGACGGAACGCATCGAAGACGTCGACGTCACGACCGAGATGCAGGGCTCCTTCCTCGAGTACGCCTACTCGGTGATCTACTCGCGCGCCCTCCCCGATGCGCGCGACGGACTGAAGCCGGTGCAGCGCCGCATCCTCTACATGATGACCGAGATGGGACTGCGGCCCGATCGCGGCCACGTCAAGTCGGCGCGTGTCACCGGTGAGGTGATGGGAAAGCTGCACCCGCACGGCGACAGCGCCATCTACGACGCGCTCGTGCGGATGGCGCAGGACTTCACCCTCCGCGTCCCCCTGATCGACGGCCACGGCAACTTCGGCTCGCTGGACGACGGTCCCGCCGCCGCCCGCTACACCGAGGCCCGCCTGGCCGCCGCCGCGCTGGCCATGACGGAGGACCTCGACGAGGACGTCGTCGACTTCGTCCCCAACTACGACAACCAGCTGATGCAGCCGGATGTGCTGCCCGCCGCCTTCCCGAACCTCCTGGTCAACGGCGCGAGCGGGATCGCGGTCGGCATGGCCACCAACATGGCGCCGCACAACCTCATCGAGGTCGTCGGCGCCGCCCGGCACCTGCTCGAGAACCCGGACGCGACCCTCGACGACCTGATGGCCTACGTCCCCGGTCCCGACCTGCCGGGCGGCGGGACCATCGCCGGCCTCGCCGGTGTGCGCGACGCCTATGCGACCGGCCGCGGAAGCTTCCGGATGCGCGCGAAGGTGGCGGTCGAATCCATCACCGCGCGCAAGAGCGGACTGGTCGTCACTGAACTGCCCTACGGCGTCGGCCCCGAGAAGGTCATCGAGAAGATCAAGGACGGCGTCAACGGCAAGAAGCTGAACGGCATCTCCGACGTCACCGACCTCTCCGACCGTCAGCACGGCCTCCGGCTCGTCATCGGCATCAAGACCGGGTTCAGCCCGGAGGCGGTGCTGGAGCAGCTGTACCGGCACACGCCGCTGGAGGAGGGCTTCGCGATCAATAACGTCGCCCTCGTCGCCGGCGGGCCGCAGACGCTCGGCCTGCGCGACCTGCTCCAGGTCTACCTGGACCACCGGATCAGCGTAGTCACCCGGCGCTCGCAGTTCCGCCTCGCGCGCCGCAAGGAGCGCCTGCACCTGGTCGAGGGCCTCCTGGTGGCGATCGTCGACATCGACGAGGTCATCCAGGTCATCCGCACCTCGGACGACACGGAGCAGGCCAGAGGCCGGCTGATGCAGGTGTTCGACCTGAGCACGCTGCAGGCGGACTACATCCTCGAGCTGCGGCTTCGCCGGCTCACCCGGTTCAGCCGCATCGAGCTGGAGACCGAACGCGACCAGCTGCGCGCGGAGATCGAAGAGCTGGAGACCCTGCTCGCCTCGCGCCAGCGCATCGAAGACATGGTGTCGGACGAGCTGGAGCGGGTGGCCTCGACGTTCGGCACGCCCCGTCGCACGCTGCTGACCGAAGCGAAGCCGTCGATCGCGTCGGCCTCCCGCAGCAAGGCGGCCACGGTGCAGCTGGAGGTCGCCGACGTCCCGACGCGGGTGTACCTCTCCACGACCGGTCGCATCCTGCGCGTGGATGCCGGCGCGACGGACGAGCAGGGCCTCGACCGCATCCAGCCGCCGGCCCGGCGCAGCAAGCACGACGCGATCCTCTCGCAGCTGGATACGACCAGCCGCAGCGAGATTGGCGCGGTGACGAACCGTGGGCGGCTCATCCGCTTCTCCCCCGTCGACCTGCCCGGGGTGCCGGCCAACTCCATCCAGCTCGGCGCCGGCGTGAAGATCGGCGACTACCTCGCGCTCGCGGACAAGAAGGAGCGCATCCTCGCCCTGGTCGGTCTCGGCTCGGAGCGGACCATCGCGCTCGGAACCGCGCAGGGCGTCGTGAAGCGCGTCGCCGCGGGTGACTGGGCGAACAAGCCCGACTTCGAGGTCATCGCATTGAAGCCGGGAGACGAGGTCGTCGGCGCCACGACGGTGACGGACACGGACGAGTTGGTGTTCGTCGCGAGCGACGCGCAGCTGCTGCGGTTCTCCGCCTCGAGCGTGCGCCCGCAAGGCCGGGCCGCCGGCGGGATGGCCGGCATGAACCTCAGCGCCGGCGCGCGTGCGATCTTCTTCGGCTCGGTATCGGCGGAGGATGCCGAGCAGGCCGTCGTCGCGACGATCGCGGCGAGCGACGCGACGCTGCCCGGCGCCGACCCCGGGACGGCCAAGGTAAGCGACTACGCCGAGTTCCCGGCGAAGGGGCGTGCCACCGGCGGCGTCCGCGCCCAGCGCTTCCTCAAGGGCGAGAGTGAGCTTGTCCTCGCCTGGGCCGGCCGCGGACCCGCCCTCGCCGTCGCCCCCGACGGCGTCGCGCGGTCCCTCCCCGAGGGCGGTGCCCGCCGCGACGGCTCCGGAACACCCCTCGACACCGTCGTCGGCTCCCTCGGCCGCCGCATCGCCTAGCCCCTCGCCCTCGCGGGTCGGCGGGGCTCGAGGCGGCTGGGAGGCGAGGGTCAGGCGTCGATGCGGGCTCGGCTGAGGTCGTCGGCGCTGGCGATGAGGAACTCCTTGCGAGGGGCGACGTCGTTGCCCATGAGGAGCTCGAACACGCGGTTGGCCGCCTCGGCGTCGGGCACGCGCACCCGGCGGAGGGTGCGGTGGGCGCGATCCATCGTCGTGCTCGCGAGCTGGTCCGCATCCATCTCGCCCAGTCCCTTGTAGCGCTGGATGGGCTCCTGGTACTTCTTGCCGCGCTTCTTCAGGTCGGCGAGAACCGCCTGCAGCTCCGCCTCCGAGTAGGTGTAGATCGTCTCGTTCGGTTTCGACCCGGGGTTCACGACGACCACGCGGTGCAGTGGAGGCACGGCGGCGAAGACGCGCCCCTCCTCGATCATCGGCCGCATGTAACGGAAGAACAGCGTGAGCAGGAGGGTGCGGATGTGCGCACCGTCGACGTCCGCATCCGACATGATGATGACCTTGCCGTAGCGCGCCACGGACAGGTCGAAGCTGCGCCCCGACCCGGCGCCGATCACCTGGATGATCGCCGCGCACTCGGCGTTCGAGAGCATGTCCGAGACGGACGCCTTCTGGACGTTCAGGATCTTGCCGCGGATGGGCAGCAGCGCCTGGTACTCGCTGTCCCGTGCCCGGCGGGCGGTCCCGAGGGCCGAGTCGCCCTCGACGATGAACAGCTCGCTGTTGGCGACGTCGTTGGAACGGCAGTCGACCAGCTTCGCCGGGAGGGACGAGGTCTCGAGCGCGTTCTTGCGGCGCTGCGTCTCTTTATGGGCGCGTGCCGAGATCCGCGACTTCATCTCGGCCACGACCTTGTCCAGCACCAGCGCGGCCTGCGCCTTGTCGTCCCGCTTGGAGGAGGTGAAGCGCTCGGCCATCGCCTTCTGCACGACGTTCGCCACGATCGCGCGCACGGCCGGCGTGCCGAGGATCTCCTTCGTCTGCCCCTCGAACTGCGGCTCCGGAAGGCGGACGGTGAGCACAGCCGTGAGGCCGGCCATCGCATCGTCCTTCTCGAGCTTGTCCGTTCCGGCCTTCAGCCGACGGGCGTTCAGCTCCACCTGCTGGCGGAGGAACTTGAGCAGCCCCTGGTCGAATCCGGCCTGATGGCTGCCGCCCTTCGGCGTCGCGATGATGTTGACGAAGCTGCGCATGACCGTGTCGTAGCCGGTCCCCCAGCGCAGGGCGATGTCCACCTGGCAGTCCCGCCGCAGCTCGGTCGGCAGCATGGCGCCCGAGTCGGAGAGGACCGGCACCGTCTCGGTGAAGTGGCCCTCTCCCGTCAGACGCCAGGTGTCGGTGATCGGGCTGTCGGGGGCGAGGAAGTCGACGAACTCCGAGATGCCGCCCTCGTAGCGGAAGGTGGTCCGCCCCGCGGGTCCTGCGCCGTCGCCGGAAGGCCGCTTGTCGTCGATCGAGATCGTGAGCCCGGGCACGAGGAACGCCGTCTGCCGCGCGCGCCCGACCAGGTCGTCGGTCGCGAACTCGGCGCCCTTCGTGAAGATCTGCCGGTCGGCCCAATAGCGGATCCGCGTCCCGGTGACGCCCTTGGCCACCTTGCCCGCGATGCGCAGCTCGCTGCCGCTGACGAACGGGGTGAACGGGTTGTCGGGGCTCGGCTCGCCCTTCCCGTCCTCGAAGATGCCCGGCTCGCCGCGGTGGAACGACATCGCCCACGTCTTGCCGTCGCGGTCGACCTCGACGTCGAGCCGCTCCGAGAGCGCGTTGACGACCGAGGCGCCGACCCCGTGCAGACCGCCCGAGGCCGCATACGAACCGCTGCCGAACTTCCCGCCGGCGTGCAGCTTGGTGAACACCACCTCGACTCCGGACAGGCCGGTCTTCGGCTCGATGTCCACGGGGATGCCGCGAGCGGTGTCGCGCACCTCGACGCTCTCGTCGTCGTGCAGGATGACGTCGATGGCCGTTCCGTGACCGGCGAGGGCCTCATCCACGGAGTTGTCGATGATCTCCCACAGGCAGTGCATGAGCCCGCGGGAGTCGGTGGAGCCGATGTACATGCCCGGGCGCTTGCGGACGGCCTCCAGCCCCTCGAGCACCGAGAGGTGCCTGGCCGAATAGTCCGAACTCGCCACGGGTGCTCCTTGTGGATCTGGTGCCTCCCCGCCCGGGATGCGGGAGCACGTACACCACCAGCGTAAGCGCCGGGGCCGGGAGGCCACGCCACGACACCCGGGCCGCTCGCGAGGCTACGCGTTGAGCGAAATAGCAGCCAATGCGCGCCTGGTTGCCGACTATCCGTGGTTCTATAGAGGTATCGAGTTCAGCGGTTGCGACGGAAAGGAGCCTCACATGTCGACACTCACCTCGGAGAACGGGGCCGTTGACGAGCTCGCCTCGGGGCCGCAACTGACGGCCGCCGATCGTTGCGACAGCTGCGGCGCTCAGGCGTACATCCGCGTCGTCGTCAACAATGGCGAACTCCTCTTCTGCGCTCACCACGGCAAGAAGCACCAGGAGAAGCTCTCTCAGATCGCCCACAGCTGGCACGACGAGACCGCTCGCCTGTTCGAAGAGCAGCGCGCGTAACGCGTCCGCATCGCGAACAGCGAGGCTGACCGGAGGATGGCGACAGGCACGAGCGTGCGCAGGCATGCCCACATCGACCTCTCCGCCATCCGCTTCACGGCATCCGCCCTGGCGTCCTCGCTCCCCGACTCCACCGCCGATCTCCGCGCCGACGCGTACGGCCACGGGCTCATCCCCGTGGCAGGTGCGCTGACGGATGCGGGGGTCGGCGGTTTTCTCGTCTCCCGGGTGGAGGATGCGGCGGCCATCGCGGATGCGGGACTCGTCGGGCGCGTCACCGTCGGCAGGGATGGTGCTTCCGCTGGTTCTGCGATCCTCGGCCCGGCGCTGTTCGGTCTCGACCCCGCCCATCCCTCTTCGCCCGCGATGCGCCTGGAGGGCGAGATCATCGCCGTGAAGCGCGTCCCCGCCGATCGCGGAGTCTCCTACGGCTACACCTACCGAACGGCGCGACCGACCACCCTGGTGCTGGTCGCCCTCGGCTACGCCGACGGCATCCTGCGCGTCGCGTCCAACAAGGCGCCGGTGAAGGTCGGCGACACGATCGGACGGATCACCGGGCGCATCGCCATGGACCAGTTCGTGGTCGACATCGGCGACGACTCCGCCCGGCCGGGCGACCCCGTCGTCCTGTTCGGCGACCCGGGCCGCGGTGAGCCCTCGGTGCTGGACTGGGCGGATGCCCTGCGCATCGCCGCCCCGGTCATCACGAGCCGGCTGGGCCGGCGCATCGAGAGGATCCACCGCTCATGAGGACTCCCGCATGACCATCGTGGATGCGGTCGCCGAGCCGCTCCCCCGTGCCGTGATCGACCTCGCCGCCCTGCGGCACAACGTCGCACACCTGACCCGGCTGATCGCTCCCGCCGAGACCATGCTGGCCGTGAAGGCCGACGCGTACGGGCACGGGCTCCTCCCCATCGCGGAGGCGGGGATGCAGGCCGGCGCCACGTCGCTGGCCGTCCTGGAGATCCCGGCCGGGCTCCTCCTGCGTCACGCGGGGGTCACCGTCCCGCTCCTGGCCTGGCTGCACGGACAGGACACCGATTGGCGCGCCGGCATCGAGGCGGACATCGAGCTCGGCGTTTCCGCAGCGTGGCAGTTGGACGCGATCGCAGCCGCGGGCGCCGACCGTCCCGCCGTCGTGCACCTGAAGGTGGACACGGGCCTCAGCCGCAACGGCGCCACCCGCGAGGAGTGGCCGGGCCTGGTGGAATCCGCCCTCGACCTGCAGCGCCGCGGCGTGCTCCGCATTCGCGCCGCCTGGTCGCATCTCGCAGACGCCTCGATCGCCGCTGATGCGGCCGCACTGACCGAGTTCCGTTCGGCGGTCGCAGACGCCGAAGCGCTCGGCGCCCGGTTCGAGGCGCTGCATCTCGCGGCGAGCTCGGCCGGCATCCGGATGCCGGAGGCCCGGTTCTCGTTCGTGCGCTTCGGGATCGCCGCCTACGGATTCTCCCCGTTCGACGACTCGACCGGGGCCGAGCTGGGTCTGATCCCCGTGATGCGGCTCGAGGCGCCGGTCACCGAAGTGCACGTCAGCGGGACCGCTCACGCGCGCCTGGGCATCGGCTACGCGGACGGCATCCCGACGCTCGGCATCGCGAAGACCTCGATTCTGCTGAACGGCCGTCGCTGCCCGGTGATCGAGGTGTCGGCCGACAGCATGCTCGTGGACGCGGGACGGAACCGCGTCGAGGTGGGCGACACCGCCATCCTCTTCGGCCCCGGCACCGCCGGCGAACCGACCGCGGAGCAGTACGCCGACTGGGCCGAGACGATCGCCGACGAGATGGTCACCGGCGTCGCCCCGCGCGTCCCCCGCGTCTACGTCGGCTGACTCGCCGCCAGACGGACGGCGGACCCTCAGAGGTCAGAGGGAGACGCTGAGGCGCTCGGCGATCGCACGACGCGCGTTGGTGGCGTAGCGGTCGACCCGCTCGGTCTGAGGCACGGGCGGGAGCTCGCTGCGCAGAGCCGTCCCCAGGAGGCGGTCCGCGAGCACGGGGTTCATCGGCAGGAGGGGTCCGTGCAGGTGCGTTCCGATCGACGCGCCGACGACGACACCCTCCACGGAGCCGTCGTTGCCCGTGCCGCTGAGAACGCGGCCCAGAGGCTCGGCACCGTCGAGCACCGTGCGGGCGGAATGGTTCTCGAACCCGGCGACCGTGGTGCCGTCCGCCAGGCGCACGACGATCTCGCCGACATGCCGCTTGGCTCCGAGCGCCGAGCGGCTGGGGAAGACCGCCGCCCCCGCCAGCACCTCGCCCTCTGCCGTCTCGAGCTCCGTGCCGAGAAGCTGCCAGCCGCCGGCGATCGCGAGGATCGGGACGCCGGCGTCGCGCCAGGCGCGCAGCCGCGGCGCGATCCGCAGCACGTCCTCGTGGACGGCGCGCTGCGCCGACAGCGGCCCGGAGCCGATGTGGATCAGGTCCACACTGGAGGGCAGCTCGCCACCGGGCGCATGGGTCACCACGTCCACGTCGACGCCCCGCCAGCGGGCGCGCTCGGCCAGGGCGAGGACATTGCCCGCGTCGCCGTTGATGCCGAGCTCCGCCGGATAGAGGTGCAGGATGCGCAGGACGGTCATCGCTCCCCGCCCTCCAGATCGAGGAAGCCGAGCTGTTTGCGGATCAGCATCATCTGCTCGTAGTTGACGATCATGGTCTTCCTGCCGCGTGACGGCTTCGGCAGAGTGAGGAAGGCCTGCAGAGCGGGCTTCAGCTCGGGCACGACCTGGTCGACCTCGACGCCGGCGTAGGCGAACCGCGTCGCGAACTGCCAGGCCTTCGTGCCGGAGACCACATCCACGTGGCTGAGCTTGGACAGGTCGATGTCGTAGACCCACGACGGGTCGGGTGTGCCCTCGTCGACCGAGACGAACACCTGCTCGGGCGACTCGCTCAGATAGTCGAGGTTGAGCTGGAGGCTCGGCGGATTCTTCATCATGATGATCTCGAGCTCCTCGTCGCCTACGTGCAGCGTCTCGCCGCGACCGTAGACGGTGCGGAGCGCGGCCATGGCGGCGACCACGGCGTTCGGCTGAAACCGGTCGCCGAGGAGGCGCCGCGCCATCGCCGTCGCGCCCGCCGCATCCACGGCGTAGTGCAGGCCGCGGGCCGGCAGCCCGATGCGCACGTTCTCGCCGCCGATGGTGAGCTGGGCGCTCTGCACCTCGAGCTTGCTGACGAAGACGGACGGGACGGGCAATGCAGCCGCCGCGGCGCCCGTGAGGTCCTTGACGTTGGCGAGTCCGTTCGGCGAGGACTCGATGATGGATGGCGCCACCGCGAACGTGGTCACGTCCCGGCCCTCGGCGGCCAGCTCGCCACCGACGCGCGCAAGGCTGTCGTCGTCGGCGTTCACCACGACGAACTCGGAGGAGCCCTCGGCGATCGAGCGCAGCATCCCGATCACCCGGGTCGGCTCGAAGAATCGGTTCAGCTGGTCGATCTGCACGTTGAGCAGGAGGGAACCGCGGGGCTTCAGTACCCGGGCCAGGTCGACGCCGTACGCCTCGTCCACCTCGATCACGCCGACATCGCCGCGCACATAACCGTCCAGGGGGACGTCGGCGAGGAGCGCCGAGGCGATGCCCTGCGGGAGGTTGCCGCCGGACGGGTTGGTGAAGACGTCCAGCCCGTGCTCCCGCAGGATCGCGGTGAGCATGTTCGTCGTCGTCGACTTGCCGTTCGAACCGGACACGAACACGACTCCCAGCGGCAGCCGGCCGACGGCACGCTCGAGGAACTTCGGAGCGATCGCGAGCGCGACGCGGCCCGGCACCGCGGAGCCGCCTCCCCGCAGGCGCAGAAGCCAGCGGGCGAGGCGGCCGGCGATGACCGCCAGTCGGTAGCGCACCGGTTTACTCGAGGTAGTCGCGCAGCGACTGCGAGCGGGACGGGTGGCGCAGCTTCGCCATCGTCTTCGACTCGATCTGGCGGATGCGCTCGCGCGTCACGCCGAAAGTGTCACCGATCTGGTCGAGAGTCTTGGGCATCCCGTCGCCCAGGCCGAAGCGCATGCGGATGACGCCCGCCTCACGCTCGGACAGGGAGTCGAGCAGGCTCTCCAGCTGCTTCTGCAGCATGGTGAAGCCGACCGCATCCGCCGGGACGACCGCCTCGGTGTCCTCGATCAGGTCGCCGAACTCGCTGTCCCCGTCCTCGCCGAGAGGAGTGTGGAGCGAGATGGGCTCGCGACCGTACTTCTGCACCTCGATGACCTTCTCCGGGGTCATGTCGAGCTCCTTGGAGAGCTCTTCCGGAGTGGGCTCGCGGCCGAGGTCCTGCAGCATCTGGCGCTGCACGCGCGCCAGCTTGTTGATGACCTCCACCATGTGGACCGGGATGCGGATCGTGCGCGCCTGGTCGGCCATCGCGCGGGTGATCGCCTGACGGATCCACCAGGTGGCGTAGGTGGAGAACTTGAAGCCCTTCGTGTAGTCGAACTTCTCGACGGCACGGATGAGGCCCAGGTTGCCCTCCTGGATGAGGTCGAGGAACTGCATGCCGCGGCCGGTGTAGCGCTTGGCCAGGCTGACCACGAGACGCAGGTTGGCGCCCAGCAGGTGGCTCTTGGCGCGCTGGCCGTCGCGGGCGACCCAGCGCAGCTCTCGCTCCAGCTCCTTGCTCAGGTTCGGGGTGTTGGCCAGCTTGTCCTCGGCGAACAGCCCGGCCTCGATGCGCATCGCGAGCTCGACCTCTTCTGCCGCGTTCAGCAGGGGGACCTTGCCGATCTGCTTCAGGTAGTCCTTGACCGGGTCCGCCGTGGCGCCCGTGATCGTCGACGAGTAGACGGGGATGTCGTCGTCCTCGTCCACGGCGCGCAGCACGAGGGCATCGGTGGGCAGGGGGATCGCGATCGGCGTGCCGCCGACGACGGCCTTGCCGTCCTCCGCGTCGGTGTCGTCGGTGTCGTCCGCATCCGGGTCGACCGGCGCGGCCTCCGCCTCGGTGTCGTCGGTCGCTGCGGCGTCGTCGTCGACGACCACCGCATCCTCGTCGATCTCGACCTCGGCGTCGTCGTCGAGCTCCTCGTCGTCGCCCGACGCGCCTGCCTTGTCCTTCGCCGCTGCGGTCTGCTTCTTCGCAGCCGCCGTGGTCTTCGCCGCCGCCTTCTTGGGGGCGGCCTTCGCGCCCGCCTTCTTGGCTGCGGGCTTCGTCGTCTCGTCGTCCGCGACGGTCACGGTCTCATCGACCTCGACCTCCGCGTCGGGGGCCTTCGTTGCTGCACGGGTTGCCATGTGAACACCTTTCATACCAAGCGGAGGGGCCGAGATCCTGACGGCCGAGCCTGGCTCAGGGTTTGCGTGCGGACACTACTAAGACCCATGTCAAGTCCGGGGTAGAGGCACCGGGCATCGTCGAATGCTCCGGCCCCGGGACATGAACGGGTCCAGACGTCAATTATTGCACGTTCCACGTGCGCCCCCGACCAGTTCGGGCGGCCGGTTCGCCGGCACCCGCTACAGCGCCTCGCGTCCGCCGCGTCTCCTCCACGCTCCGACGAGTGCAACCCAGAGAGGGGCTACTTCTATTCCCTCTTCCTCCAGCACCTGCCGACGTGTGCGACGGCGAGCACGGACGAGGAACACGACACCGACGCCCACGATGACGTACTGGATGGCGAACGCCCAGCGGAAGTGGTCGAGCTGGTAGAGCTGGCCGTCGCCGCCCGCGCCGTGGGCCTGTGCATCCAGGGACACTCCGATGAGGAACATCATCACGAAGCTCGCGAGGAAGCCGCCGACGTTCACGACCCCGTTGGCGGAGCCGAGGCTGTGCAGCGGGTTGAAGCTGCGTGCGAAGTCGAAGCCGATCAGGGACCCCGGCCCGCCGATGCCGATCGCCACGATGAGGAAGATCACCGTCCACAGCGGCGGCGTCCCCGGCCAGAGCAGCACGAGCGTCCAGGCCGCCGCCATGAGCGCGACGACGCCGAGCACCAGGTTGCTGCGGCGGGTCGGGAATCGCGCGGTCAGGATCCCGAGGATCGGACCGGAGATCAGTCCGGCGCCGACCAGCACGGTGAGCAGCGCCGACGCCGCCGCTTGCGGGATGCCGATCGCGAACACCAGGAACGGGATGCCCCACATCAGGCTGAAGACCGTTCCGGAGGACTGGGTCACGAAGTGCGACCAGAATCCGAGCTGGGTGCCGGGCCGCGACATGCTGACCCGCAGCTGCCGGATGGAGTCCGGCCAGGTCGCGGGCCGCGGCCCTTCGCTCGCGCCCACGGGACGATCCGTCACGGCCGCCGCGATCGCGATCGCGGCGATCACGGAGAGCGACGCCGCGGACAGGAAGGCGACGCTCCAGCCCGAGAGGTGGAGCAGCAGGGCGAAGGGGATGGCCGACAGGACCTGCCCGAGCTGGCCGACGTTCCCGATCCACTGGGAGAGCTGGGGCACAAGCCTCCCGCGGAACCAGGAATTGGTCAGCCTCATGAGAGAGGTGAACACCGTGGCGTCCCCCGCGCCGACGAGGATGCGGCCGACGATCGCGACCGCGATGGTCGGCGCCAGGGCGACGGCGACCTGCCCGACGATCATCAGCGTGGTGCCGACCAGCATGAGGACCCGCGAGCCGATGCGGTCGATCAGCACGCCGACCGGCACCTGCATGCCGGCGTAGACGATCAGCTGCACCACGGCGAGCGCCGACAGGACGGAGGCGGAGACGTGGAACCGGTCGGTCGCGGCGACGCCCGCGACACCGATGGTGGTGCGCTGCATGACGGCGATCAGGTAGGCGAAGACGCCGATCCCATAGACGACCCAGGAACGACGCGAATTCACCGAACGATCCTACGCCCGGGAGCGAACGCGCTCCGGAACGCCGGGACGGCGGTGGATGGGATGGCGTGCGCTCAGCGCTCGCCGCGCCCGTTCTCCTCGTCGCCGTGGCGACGGAACGCCAGGAAGTTCTCGAGCTCCGCGGCGATCTCGTCCGCGCTCGGAAGCTCGCCGTCGCTGTCGGTCAGAGGGGAACGCAGCTGCGTGTCCTCCATATAGGAGTCGTGCCGCTCCTCCAGGGTGCCGACCAGGCGCCCGAGCTCCGGGTTGCCGGCGACCTGCTCATCGATGTTGGCGACGAAGTCCCTGTCCTCCTGGCGCAGCCGGTCGGTCGGGAAGATCAGGCCGGTCGCGGCGCTGATCGAGTCGAGGGCCGCGACAGCTGCGGCGGGGTACTCGGTGTCCGCGAGGTAGTGCGGGATGAGCAGGATGAAGCCGGCGATGGGATAGGACAGCTTCTGGAGGCGGTACTCGAGCAGGTGGAGGGCGTTCGCCGGGACCTGGGTGTGCGGCTTCCAGATCGACATGGAGTCGATGAGCTCGGTGCGGTTGCCGCTCACGGTCACACCGATCGGGCGCGTGTGCGGGACGGGCATCGGGATGGAGTGCACCCAGGTGATCGTCTTCACCTTGAACTTCTCGATGAGGCCGAGCACGGCATCCGTGAACGCCTCCCAGCGGAAGTCGGGCTCGAAGCCGGAGAGCAGCAGGAACGGCTGGCGCAGCTCGTCGTACGCCAGGTACAGCTTGAGCGTCGCGGGCTGGTAGTCGGTCAGGTGGTCCTGGTCGAAGTAGATGATCGGGCGGCGCGCACGGTAGTCGAGCAGGATGTCCGCATCGAAGGTGGCGACCACCTCGCTGTCGAGGGTGCCCAGGAGATAGGTGCCCAGCTGGCTCACTCCGGAACCCGCATCGGCGAAGCCGGTGAGGCCGGCGACCAGCGGCAGCCCTTCCGGCACCTCCAATGCCGGGTTGAGCTCGAAGAGTTCGCCGGGATCACGCATATCTCAACTCTAGAGCGGACCCCGGCACGCGATGAGGGATGAGGCCGCCCGCCCGGAACGCCCACAGCGAACACGCAGGGGCGCTCCGCCCGGCCGGAGCAGCCCATCCACTGCGCGTTAGGGTCGTGGCATGACCGTTCCCGCGCTGACCCTGACCGACCCCTCTTCCTCCGGGACCTCCCCGGCCACCCCCGTCGACGTGATCGTGGTCGCGGCGCGCGTCGCACGCGACACGGTCACGGTCCTGTCGGGCGCCCGGAGGGAGGAGCTGGCGCAGCAGCTCCGCGCTGTCGGGTTCGGCGGCGGCAAGGATGAGCTGGTGCGGCTGCCCGGGCAGGGTGCCGGGCCATCGGTCGCTGTGGTGGGACTGCCGGAGGGCGGCGCGGACGCCCTGCGCTATGCCGCGGGCAGCGCTGTCCGCCAGCTGGCCGGAACCCCGGCGGTGGCCATCGATCTTCCGGCCGAGGGCGACGGCGAGCTCGGCGCGGTGCTCGAGGGCGCGGCGCTCGGCGCGTACGCCTTCACCGAGTACCGCGAGAAGAGCCGGGCGGGAATCAAGGAGCCCGTCGCATCCATCGAGGTGCTCGGCTCTGCCCTGGCGGCCGATGGGGACGCACTGGTGGCGCGGGCCCGGGCCGTGGCCGAAGCCGCTGCGCTGGTCAAGGACCTGGTGAACACTCCCCCGTTGGACCTGTATCCCGAGACGTTCGCGCAACGCGCCCGCGAGGTCGCGGCCGACCTCCCCCTCACGGTCACGGTCTGGGATGAGGAGCAGCTGGCCGCGGACGGGTTCGGCGGCATCCTCGGCGTCGGTCAGGGCTCCACGCGCCCGCCGCGTCTGGTGAAGGTGTCCTACGCGCCGGACGGTGCATCCCGGCACCTGGCCCTGGTCGGCAAGGGCATCACCTTCGACTCCGGCGGCCTCTCGCTGAAGCCCGCTGGCGGGATGGTCGGGATGAAGTACGACATGACCGGGGCCGCCACGGTGCTCGGGGTGGTGCGGGCCGTCGCCCGGCTGGCGCTGCCGGTGCGCGTAACCGCATGGCTCTGCCTGGCCGAGAACATGCCCTCCGGATCGGCGATCCGCCCCAACGACGTGCTGCGGATCCGCGGCGGCCGCACGGTGGAGGTGCTCAACACGGACGCGGAGGGACGGCTGGTGCTCGCCGACGGCCTGGTCGCCGCCAGCGAGGAGCAGCCGGATGCGATCGTGGATGTGGCCACTTTGACCGGCGCCGCGATGGTCGCGCTCGGCACCCGTTACGCCGCCGTGATGGGCTCGGAGGAGCTCGTGGACGACGTGCTCGCCGCCGCGAAGGAGTCCGGCGAACTGCTGTGGCCCCTGCCGCTCCCGGGCGAGCTGCGCGCCAGCATCAACTCGGATGTCGCCGACATCGCCAACGCCAACCCGGGGAACACCGCCGGCGGAGCCCTGCTCGCCGGGGTGTTCCTGCAGGAGTTCGTCGGGCGCGTCGGCGAGGAGGACGACGCGCCGCGCATCCCCTGGGCGCACCTCGACATCGCCGGGCCGGCGAAGAGCCCGCCGGCGCCGTACGGCTTCACCGGGAAGGGCCCGTCCGCGGTCAGCGTACGCGCGCTCGTCCGTCTGGCCGAGACCATTTCCGGGAAGTAGTAGGGTCGTATGGGCGGGAAATCCCGCCCATCAACACGTCTCCCGGAGCCACCCTCTGGGCGGCCAATCGTGTCACATGATCTGATGCGCGAGGGAGTAGCTGGGTGTCTGAGCAGAACTTTGACATTGTGGTGCTCGGCGGTGGGAGTGGAGGCTACGCAGCGGCGCTGCGTGCGGCCGAGCTCGGTTTCACCGTCGGCATGATCGAGAAGGACAAGGTCGGTGGCACCTGCTTGCACCGAGGCTGCGTCCCCACCAAGGCGCTGCTGCACGCGGCCGAGGTCGCGGACTATTCGCGGGAGTCGTCGAAGTACGGCATCGTGACCCAGCTCCAGGGCGTCGACATCAACGGCGTGACCGAGTACCGCCAGGGGATCGTCGCGAAGAAGTACAAGGGCCTGCAGGGACTGGTCAAGTCCCGCGGCATCACGGTGATCGAGGGCGAAGGCCGTCTCACCTCCCCCACCACCGTCCAGGTCGGTGAGAACACCATCGTGGGCAAGAACGTCATCCTCGCCACGGGTTCCTACTCGCGCTCGCTCCCGGGTCTCGAGCTCGGCGGCCGCGTGATCACCAGCGAGCAGGCCCTCGAGCTCGACTTCGTGCCCAACAAGGTCGCCGTCCTCGGCGGCGGTGTGATCGGCGTGGAGTTCGCCAGTGTCTGGAAGTCGTTCGGCGCAGACGTCACCATCATCGAGGCGCTGCCTCACCTGGTCCCGAACGAGGACGAGTCGATCAGCAAGTCGCTGGAGCGCGCGTTCCGCCGTCGCGGCATCGACTACCGCCTGGGCATCCGTTTCCAGGGTGTCACCCAGAACGAGAACGGCGTGGTCGTCACCCTCGAGAACGGCGACACCGTCGAGGCCGACCTGCTGCTCGTCGCCGTCGGCCGTGGCCCGCTGACCGCCGGCCTCGGCTTCGACGAGGTCGGGGTCACCATGGACCGCGGCTTCGTGATCACCGACGAGCGCCTCGCCACGAACATCCCCGGCGTCTACGCCGTCGGCGACATCGTCCCCGGCCTCCAGCTCGCGCACCGCGGGTTCCAGCAGGGCATCTTCGTCGCTGAGGAGATCGCCGGTCTCAACCCGATCGTCATCCCCGACGTCAACATCCCGAAGGTCACGTACTGCGACCCGGAGGTCGCCTCCATCGGCCTGACCGAGGCGAAGGCCGCCGAGAAGTACGGAGCGGACAGCGTCACGAGCTACGACTACAGCCTCGCCGGCAACGCCCGCAGCGAGATCATCGGCACCAACGGCTCGGTGAAGGTCGTGCGGGTGAACGACGGCCCGGTGGTCGGCGTGCACATGATCGGCGCCCGCGTCGGCGAGCTCATCGGCGAGGCGCAGCTGGTCGTGAACTGGGAGGCGTACCCCGAGGACATCGCGCCGCTCATCCACGCGCACCCGACGCAGAACGAGTCGCTCGGCGAGGCCTTCCTGTACCTCGCGGGGAAGCCGCTGCACACCCTCTAGGACCATCGGCCGGGTCCGCGCCATGCGGACCCGGCTGCAATAAGCTACTGAACGATCAGGTTTGAAGGAGAGAAGCTCATGAGCGAATCCGTCAGCCTCCCGGCGCTCGGCGAGAGCGTCACGGAAGGCACGGTCACACGCTGGCTGAAGAACGTTGGCGACCGTGTCGAGGTGGACGAGCCCCTGCTCGAAGTCTCGACCGACAAGGTCGACACCGAGATCCCGTCGCCGGTCGCCGGCGTCATCGAGGCGATCCTGGTGCAGGAGGACGAGACCGTCGAGGTGGGGACCGCGCTCGTGACGATCGGTGACGGCTCCGGCGCAGGCGCCGAGGCGCCGGCCGCCCCCGCAGCCGAGGCCGCACCGGCAGAGGCGGCTCCAGCCGCGGCTGCTCCAGCTGAGGCGGCACCCGCTGAGGCGGCACCCGCACAGGCTGCTCCCGCCGAGGCTGCTCCCGCGCAGCAGGCTGCTCCCGCTGAGGCCGCTCCAGCCCAGGCTGCCCCCGCGCAGCAGGAGGCACCCGCCGCGCAGGCCACTCCTGCCCCTGTTCAGGAGGCTCCGGCTCCCGCGTCTCAGGCTCCCGCTCAGGCCGCTCCGGTCGAGGCGACTCCCGCCCCTGCAACGCCCGCTCAGCAGGCTCCCGCTCCGGCGGCTCCGGCCGCTCCGGCCGCGCCCGCCGCTCCGGCCGCGGCCGCTGCCGCGCCTGCCGCACCGGCCCCGGCCGCTGCCGCCCCCACGGGCGGCGCGCACGCCGGCAACGCCGGCTATGTGACCCCGATCGTCCGCAAGCTGGCGAACGAGCAGGGCGTCGATCTCTCGACGGTGACCGGCACCGGTGTCGGCGGGCGCATCCGCAAGGAGGACATCCTCTCGGCTGCCGCGCCCGCCCCGGAAGCGGCCGGCGCCCCCGCCGCTGCTCCTGCCGCACCCGTCTCGCCGCTCCGCGGTACCACGCAGCCGATGTCGCGGCTGCGCAAGGTCGTTGCCGAACGGGCCGTCGTGTCGATGCAGTCGACCGCGCAGCTCACCAGCGTGGTCGAGGTCGATGTCACCAAGGTCGCTGCGCTGCGCGACCGGGTGAAGGGCGACTTCCTCGCCAAGACCGGCGTCAAGCTCTCCTTCCTGCCGTTCTTCACCCTGGCCGCTGCCGAGGCGCTGAAGAGCTACCCGGTCGTCAACGCGACGGTGGACGGCGACAGCATCGTGTACCCCGACCACGAGAACATCTCGATCGCCGTGGACACCGAGCGCGGCCTGCTCACCCCGGTCGTGCGGAACGCCTCGGACCTCGACCTCGCCAGCCTCGCGAAGGAGATCTCCGACCTGGCCGAGCGCACCCGCGACAACCGGCTCAAGCCGGACGAGCTCGCGGGCGGCACCTTCACGGTGACCAACACCGGATCGCGTGGCGCCCTGTTCGACACTCCGCTCGTCTTCCTTCCGCAGGTCGCCATCCTCGGCACCGGCATCGTGTCGAAGAAGCCGGTCGTGGTATCGGCCGACGGAACCGACTCCATCGCCATCCGCTCGACCGTGTACCTGGCCCTGTCCTACGACCACCGCATCGTGGACGGTGCCGACGCGGCCCGGTTCCTCGTCGCGGTGAAGAACCGCCTCGAGGGCGGGAACTTCGAGGGCAACCTGGGTCTCTGACCCCGTCACGGGAGCACCGCCCGCAAGCGCCATCCGGCCTCGCTCTTCACCAGCAAGAGCGAGGCCGGTTCGCTTTTCGGCGTCCGCGCCGCATCGGGGACGACATTCACCAGCGCAGCAGCGCCCCACCGCTCCACGAGAGAGAGCTGGGCGCCGGTGTAGTCCCGTTCGCCGTCCGCTCCCGGCGAGCCGAGCGCAGCAACCTCCTGCTCGGAGAACGCCGATGCGCCGTCCAGGATGTCCGCCAGGCAGGAGCGTGTCGCCGGCCGGGCCAGGAAGCAGTCGTGGCGTGACCGAAGGGCGTCGCGCGCAGCATCCACAGGATCGTCGCCGCCCACGGCAGAAGCCGGCGCGGTCCCGACAGCACCAGCAGCAGCTCGGGTCGCCTCGGCCGATGCAGCCGGGTCGCTCTCCCGGGTGGGCGTCACCGTGGGCGTCGCCGTGGGTCTCACCGTTTGCGGGCCGCCCTCGCCCTGATGCGCCGGAACTCCAGGGGAATTCGCGGGCGTGACCCCCGCAGCATGCGCTCCATCGGAGGGCGACCCGGGCAGCAGGACCGCTGCGGCGAGCGCCAGCGTGATCGGAACCGCGCCCGCCACGACGACCATCGGCCGGCGCCGGACCCAGGCGCCGAGGCGTCGCGCCGATTCCCGAATCGGCTGACCGTCCAGGAAGTCCATGACCACCCCGACTGCCAATACCAGCCTGGCGACAGGTTTCGCGCTCCGGCTCGGCTTCCGGCGATCCGATGCTGCCTGGCGCCCTGGGGCCATGACACCTCCGAGACCGGCGTGGTCGCCCGCAAGACCGACCGGTTCGGGAGCGATGGCCGAAAGCACGGACGCTTCGACCGCCTCCCAGCGCCCCACGCGCAAGCCCTTCTCGACGGCCGACAGCAGCACCATCCCGGTACCGTCCACCACACGCAGCGAGAGCGTCCTGGCGAGCGCGTAGAACGCTTCGGCATCGGCGACCACAGGGGCCGGTTCAGACCTCACCACACCATCCAGAAGATCGAGGGCCGGACAGCCGTCCCCGGCGAAGACGATGCCGGCCGGCGACAGCTCGGGACTCGCCCAGCCGCCCGCATGCAATGCGGCCAGTCCGGCGGCCACCCCGAGGAGGACCGTCGCGGCCTCCCCTCCGCGGACACCTCTGCGCCGCTGGAGGAGCTGAGCGAGGTCTCCCCCATCCGCATGAGCGAGGACCACGGCATCCACCTCGTGCCCGCGGATCCTCCTGGTGCCGACCTCGAACACGACGCCGATGACATGCTCGCTCCCTGCCGCTCGCCGGGCGAGCACATCCCGTGGCGGCCACACCACGGGGTCCGCCTCCCGTACCCGGAGCACGCCCCGCCCGGGAAGCACCCCTCCCGATACGACGATCCGCGCTTCGCCCGGCCGGTCCTCCGGAGCACTGCCGGAGCTCGCACTCGCCTCCCACCCTTCGGAATCGGCGAGCACGCGCGCGGCACGGAGGAGTTCGGCTGAGGTGGCGGTCGAGGGACGGGAGGACAGGCGGGACGGCATCACCCATCCATTCCATCGGACCAGCGTTCGCCACCGAACCGGACCGGAAAACCGGTGGAGAACTCGCCCGCCGGCCGACGTGTGAGCAGCGACCGCATCGCGCGCATAGACTGACCCGGTGACCACGTATGACGTCACGGGGCTAAGCGCCAACTCCGTGCCGTATCTCGAGGCCCTTCAGCAGCAGCGTGCCGTGCACGCCGCTGTCGTCGCAGGCCAGGCGCCCGATACCGTCATCCTCCTCGAGCACCCGCCGGTGTACACCGCGGGCAAGCGGACCTCCCCGGACGAACGTCCGACCGACGGCACGCCCGTCGTCGACTCCGACCGCGGCGGCAAGATCACCTGGCACGGGCCGGGGCAGCTCGTGGGGTACCCGATCGTCCGCCTCCACGAACCCATCGACGTCGTCGGCTACGTCCGATCGCTCGAGCGCGTCCTGATCGATGTGCTCGCCCGGCTGGGCGTGACGGGAGTGCAGGTCGAAGGCCGGTCCGGCGTGTGGATGCTCCCGGAGCACAACCCCGGAGCCGAGCAGGACGAGAAGATCGCCGCCATCGGCCTCCGCGTCGCAGAAGGCGTGACGATGCACGGGTTCGCGCTCAACTGCTCCAACAGCCTCGACGCCTACGACCACATCGTGGCGTGCGGCATCCGGGACGCGGGGGTCACGACGATCTCGCGCGTCCTCGGCCGGACGGTGACCCCTCAGGACGTGGCTCCCCTCGTAATGGAGGCCTTCGACCTGGAGTTCACC
Source organism: Leifsonia sp. HAY1-4F (assembly GCF_056755275.1). Lineage (NCBI taxonomy): Bacteria > Bacillati > Actinomycetota > Actinomycetes > Micrococcales > Microbacteriaceae > Leifsonia > Leifsonia sp. HAY1-4F. The sequence goes on along the minus strand of NZ_JBNDHX010000013.1, from coordinate 7,609 downwards.
GCAGCGGAGGCCGTCGCATGAGCGCCGCACCCGAGGGACGCCGCATGCTGCGCCTGGAGATCCGCAACGCCGAGACGCCGATCGAGCGCAAGCCCGCGTGGATCAAGACCAAGGCGAAGATGGGGCCGGAATACCGGCAGCTGCAGAGCCTGGTGAAGTCCGAGGACCTCCACACCGTCTGCCAGGAGGCCGGCTGTCCCAATATCTACGAATGCTGGGAGGACCGCGAGGCGACGTTCCTGATCGGCGGCTCGCAGTGCACCCGGCGCTGCGACTTCTGCCAGATCGACACGGGGAAGCCGGCCGAGTTCGACCGCGACGAGCCGCGACGCGTCGGCGAGTCCGTGGAGCGGATGGGCCTTCGGTACGCCACCGTCACGGGGGTCGCCCGTGACGACCTGGAGGACGAAGGCTCCTGGCTCTATGCGGAGACGATCCGTGAGATCCACCGGCAGTCGCCCGGCACCGGCGTCGAGATCCTGGTGCCCGACTTCTCGGGCAACCCGCAGCATCTCGCCGAGGTGTTCTCGGCCAAGCCCGAGGTCTTCGCGCACAACGTCGAGACGGTCCCCCGGATCTTCAAGCGGATCCGGCCTGCCTTCCGGTACGAGCGGTCGCTCGACGTGCTCACCCAGGGCCGCGCAGCCGGCCTGATCACCAAGTCCAATCTGATCCTCGGGATGGGCGAAGAGCGTCACGAGGTCAGCACCGCGCTGCGCGACCTGCACGATGCGGGGACGGACATCATCACGATCACCCAGTACCTGCGGCCGAGCCCGCGCCACCTTCCCGTGGCGCGCTGGGTGCATCCGGACGAATTCGTCGAGCTCAAGGAGGAGGCCGAGGAGATCGGCTTCCTGGGCGTCCTCGCCGGTCCGCTGGTGCGTTCGTCGTACCGGGCCGGACGTCTGTGGGCGCAGTCGATGCAGGCGAAGGGACGGCCTGTTCCGGACGAGCTGCGTCACCTCGCGGACGCGTCGCTCGGGTTCGCGCAGGCGGTCTCGTGAGGGCCGTCCGGCTGTAGACGCACGCCGTGCCGACCCGGCGCGCACACAGCGCACACCCGTCGCGAACGGGCGGTGGGCGAGGCGTGGACGAGCGCCGAGTGGGTCGTCTGGAACGCTGCGGAGCCGGTATCCTTGGACCTATGGCAAAGGACAAGTCCACCAAGGAGCCCGGCCGTCTGAAGCAGATGTGGCAGGTGTTCCAGATGACCCGCCGGTATGACGACCGCGCGGTGCTCTACATCGCCCTCGGGGCTGCCTTGCCGATCGTCCTCGGCGTGCTGGTGGCGGTGCTCCTCTCCGGCGGCAACGTCTTCACCATGGTGCTGTGGATCCTCGCCGGCGTCCTCGCCGGCGTCCTGTTGGCGCTCATCATCCTCGGCCGTCGCGCCGAACGTGCCGCCTACTCCCAGATCGAGGGACAGCCCGGTGCGGTCGGCGCTGTCCTGCGATCGTCGCTGAAGCGCAGCTGGCGCGGCTCTGAGATGCCGGTCGCCGTGAACGGCAAGACCCAGGACGCGGTCTACCGCGCAACGGGTCGTGGCGGTGTGGTCCTCATCAGCGAAGGCCCGAAGACGCGGACTCAGCGGATGATCGACGAAGAGCGCCGCAAGGTCAATCGCATTCTCCCCAACGTCCCAGTCACCATCATCAGCGTCGGGCCGGATGCGGACTCCGTGCCGCTGCACAAGGTCCCGCGCCGGCTCTCGAAGATCAAGCCGACTCTCACCAAGGCCGAGGTGCTGGCGATCAGCAACCGGCTGCAGTCCATCGAGAGCCAGATGCCCATCCCCAAGGGCGTCGACCCCATGAAGGTCCGCGCGCAGCGCTCGCGCTGACCCCTGACGCCGGGCGTCAGGCGACTCCGGGCGTCAGGCGACTCCGGGCATCAAGCGACAACGGGCGTCAGGCCCGGATGAGGACGGTTCCGGCGACCTTGTCGTGGAATCCGCGCTGGTCCGAGTCCCAGACGAGGGCAGGAACGGCGAGGCACAGCAGCAGCGTGCGGACGACGGGGCGCCAGAGGCCGACCCAGCCGCCGCGGACCGCCACCACGCGCATCCCGAAGATGCGGTGCCCCACGCTGCCGCCGATCGTCGGGATGAAGACGATCTGCAGCAGCGCGAAGATCAGGATCGTCGCCCAGGAGTCGTCGTAGCGGAAGAACGCGAACGACAGGAACGACGCGATCGCCCAGTCGACGACGATCGCGCCGATGCGGCGTCCGATCCGGCCGACCGAGCGCGGGCCCGCCTCCGGGAGGCCGAGGCGCTCCCCCGGGTAGCGGCTGGGGGCGATGTCGCCGGGGCGGTCGGTCGGGTTCTGCGGCACGGCCTGAGTCTAGCGAGGCGGACCTGCGTATCCTGGGCACAGCGGGAGCCGTACATCCATGCCCGACCCGGGTACGCGTAACATGCCGGAAACATTTGCGTCACCGCCGGGAAACGGCCTCCCCCTAACGTTGTTCTGGGCTGCAGGCGCAGTCCGGTCACCCGCAAAGCCATTGGGAGTTGTCCGTATGTTCCGTGATTCGTCTGAGGTGCTCAAGTTCATCAAGGACACCGACGTGAAGTTCCTTGATATCCGCTTCACCGACCTTCCGGGTGTGCAGCAGCACTTCAACATCCCCGCCTCGACCGTGGACGAGGAGTTCTTCTCGGTCGGGCAGCTGTTCGATGGCTCGTCGATCCGCGGTTTCGCGTCGATCCACGAGTCGGACATGCAGCTCATCCCGGACGTCTCGACGGCCTACGTCGACCCCTTCCGGGCCGAGCGGACGCTGATCATGGTGTTCGACATCTACAACCCGCGCAACGGTGAGATCTACTCGAAGGACCCGCGCCAGGTCGCCAAGAAGGCGGAGAAGTACCTCGTCTCGACGGGCATCGCGGACACCGCGTACTTCGCCCCGGAGGCGGAGTTCTACATCTTCGACGACGTCCGCTACGAGGTGAAGCAGAACTCCAGCTTCTACTCCGTCGACTCCGAAGAGGGCGCCTGGAACTCCGGCCGCACCGAAGAGGGCGGCAACCTCGCCAACAAGACCCCGTACAAGGGCGGCTACTTCCCCGTGAGCCCCGTCGACAAGCAGGCCGACCTGCGCGACGACATCTCGCTGAAGCTGATCGACGCCGGACTCATCCTCGAGCGCGCGCACCACGAGGTGGGCACCGGAGGCCAGGCCGAGATCAACTACCGCTTCGACACGATGGTGCACGCGGCCGACGACATCCTCAAGTTCAAGTACATCGTCAAGAACACGGCGAACGAGTGGGGCAAGACCGCCACGTTCATGCCGAAGCCGCTCTTCGGCGACAACGGCTCAGGCATGCACACCCACCAGTCGCTGTGGAACGACGGCAAGCCGCTGTTCTACGACGAGGCCGGCTACGGCGGCCTGTCGGACGTCGCTCGCTGGTACATCGGAGGCCTGCTGAAGCACGCTCCCGCGGTCCTCGCCTTCACGAACCCGACGGTGAACTCGTTCCACCGCCTGGTCCCCGGCTTCGAGGCCCCGGTGAACCTGGTCTACTCGGCCGGTAACCGCTCGGCGTCGATCCGCATCCCGATCACGGGCTCCAACCCGAAGGCGAAGCGCATCGAGTTCCGCGCGCCCGACGCCTCCGGCAACCCGTACCTCGCGTTCGCCGCCCAACTCATGGCCGGCCTCGACGGCATCAAGAACCGCATCGAGCCGCACGAGCCCGTCGACAAGGACCTCTACGAGCTCCCGCCGGAGGAGGCGCGCAACATCCCGCAGGTGCCGGCGTCGCTCGGCGAGGCGCTCGACGCGCTCGAGGCCGACCACGACTTCCTCCTCGCAGGCGGCGTGTTCACCCAGGAGCTCATCGAGACCTGGATCGAGTACAAGCGCGAGAAGGAGATCAAGCCCCTCGCGCAGCGTCCGCACCCCTTCGAGTACGAGCTGTACTACGGGGTCTGAGAAGCCACACGAGTGCAGCAGGGCCTACCGGAATCGTCTTCCGGTAGGCCCTTCTGCGTTCACGAGAACACCGGCGTACGCTTCCGGTGTGAGCGAGCTCGAGCCGCGGAAGCGCGGGAGGCTGCATAGATCCCGGAGCAAAGCTGTCGTTCCGCGGCATATCCCGAGCGAGGTCGTCCCGGTGGCGTTCGAGGAGGTGCAGGACTTCGTCCGCGACGCGCTGCGGGGGACGAGCCTCCGGGATCCGTTCGCTCAGATCCTCGGCGGCTACGCGCTCTTCAAGCCTCAACTCCGGTTCGTCCGGGTGGATGAGACGCACACGCGCGTGGAGTTCGACGCGCTCGGACGGGTCGCCGGTGCCGAGGCGCTGCTGTACACCCGTCGGCTGGGTGAGATCGACCGCTTCTTCGTCGCGCTCCAGGATGAGCTGGATCGCCGTGAGCAGCGACACCGACCGCCGACGGAAGGCAGGGCGATCGAGGGCCACGACTGACGTCGACGTTGCGGTGCAGGGCCCAACGGTACCGAGCGACGGTGCGGCATCGATCGGCTCAGCTGTCGACCGACGGGCGGACCGACGGCCTCGCATCGACGGCCGGAAGGACGACCGCGGCAGTCGGCCGCGTCGCACCAGGCGGCACCGCAGGCGCGGCGACGACCACGCGTCGGCGCAGCACGTTCTTCAGCCGCATGGCGGGCTTCTCCACCCCGTACCAGCTCAGGGTCGCGAGGCCGAGGGTCACCGCGGTAGCCACCGCGGCGAACAGCGGGACGCCCAGCGTGGAGAGCCCCGCGCACGCCAGCACTTGCTGCACCGGGAACGCGTAGATGTACGTGCCGTAGGAGACGTCGTTCTCCAGACGTAGCCTCCTCACCTTCACGAGGGCGCCGACCGTGATCAGCACGTAGGCGAGCGGCAGAGCGGCGATCACCCGGTAGTCCGGCAGGAAGGCCGACCCTGCGATGACGAGGGCCGCCGCGCCCACCAGCCACCAGCGGGCCGGAAGCAGCCGCTGGAACTGCTGGATGAGCGCACCCGCAGCGAACATGATGCCGAAACGGGCGCCGTTCACGAGATAGAAGTTGTGCACGGCACCCAGGTCGGACAGGACCATGACGACCAGACAGGCCACGAACGCCAGAGGGAGGGTCATGCGGAATCGGAGCACTCGGGTCAGCCCGAGCGCCAGCACGACGAGGTAGCACAGGAACTCCCACCACAGCGTCCAGAGGGAGCCGTTCCACACGCCCGGGTACGGCACACCCTGGGGTGTTCCCGCGATCCCGAACTCGTTGATGCGGAGCGCCGCGTTCTTCACCACGTACAGCACCGAGTCCGTCATGTAGCTGTGGGGGAAGCCGTGCCCGGTGAGGAGCACGCCGATCGGCGCGAGCACCAGCACGGTCACGATGAGACACACCCAGAACCCAGGGAGGATGCGCAGGAAGCGCGCCCGGAGATACGGCCACCAGTGCGGCCGCCGTAGCCAGCTCGACACGATGAGGAAGCCGGAGATCGCGAAGAATCCGTCCACGCCTCCGTCGCCCAGCAACTGCGTCACCGGAGAAGGCGGATGCACCGCGCCGGTAACGGCGAAGGTGTGCCACACGATCACACTGACAGCGAGCACCAGCCGGAGGGCGTTCAGGGCATTGAGACGCAGGTCGAGAACGTCCGCCAATGTCGATATTTTCTCAGCTTTCCCCATGGGGGCCACCTTAGGCTCCCTTTTCCACCCACCGCCACCCCACATCGGGTGCCATGTCGACATTCCGCATCGCCGTTCGACACGATGATAGGAGGGTGCGAGCAGCGCACCCGGAACGTTGAGGGAGACACCCATGAAGTACATGCTCATCATGCGCGGCACGGACGCAGCCAAGGAGGCCTACAAGGACATCGACTTCAACGAAGTCATCACGCGCATGGGCCAGTACAACGAGCAGCTCATCTCGGCCGGCGTGCTGCTTGCCGGCGAGGGCCTCGCCGAGGACACCGAGAGCACTGGGTTCGTCGTCGATTTCTCCACCACGCCTCCCGCCATCACGGACGGACCATATGGGGAGACGCATGAGCTGTTCAACGGATTCTGGATGATCGAGGTCAGCTCCAAGGAGGAGGCGGCGGAGTGGGCGAGCAGGTGCCCACTCGGTCCGGGGTCGAAGCTCGAGGTGCGGCGGGTCACCGACGAGAGCGACTTCGCCGCGTTCGCCGATAACGAGTACATCCAGAAGGAAGCGGAGTGGCGCGCAGCGGCCAAGAACTCCTGAGCGTCCCTGGCACCGAGGACGCGGCAGAATGAACGGGATCCCGGCGCGGATCGACGCCGTCTGGCGGATCGATGGCGCGCGCGTCGTCGCGACGCTCGCGAAGCTGACTGGAGACGTCGGCCTTGCTGAGGATCTCGCCCAGGAAGCGCTCGTCGAAGCGCTCGCGCAGTGGCCACGGGATGGCGTCCCGGACAACCCGGGCGGCTGGCTGACGGCCGTGGCCAAGCGGCGGGCGATCGACCACTGGCGGCGCCGCGAGCGGCTCGACGACCGCTACCGAACGCTGGCATCCACGCTGGAAGAGGGGACGGACAATGCCTGGGAGCCGATCGACGACGACGTGCTGCGGCTGGTGTTCACGGCGTGTCATCCCGTCCTGTCGCGGGAGGCGCAGGTCGCGTTGACCCTGCGCATAGTCGCGGGACTCAGCACGGCGGAGATCGCCCGCATGTACTTCGTGCCCGTGGCCACCGTGCAGCAGCGCATCGTCCGGGCGAAGAAGACGATCTCGGCAGCGCGCGTTCCATTCGAGACGCCCGAGCCGCCGGAATGGAAAGAGCGGCTCGCGGGTGTGCTCGGTGTCGTGTACCTGGTCTTCACCGAGGGATACGCGGCGACGACGGGACCCGAGTGGATGCGGCCGGAGCTCGCACACGAAGCGCTTCGCCTCGGCCGGATGGTTGCGGCACTGCTCCCCCGCGAACCGGAGGCCCATGCACTCGTCGCCCTGATGGAGTTGCAGGCGGCCCGGTTCGCCGCGCGAACGCATCCCGACGGAACACCGGTACTGCTCGCCGACCAGGACAGGACGCGGTGGGACCGGGCGCAGATCGTGCGCGGTCGCGCAGCGCTCGCCCGCGCCGACGAACTCGGCCGGGGACGCGGGCCGTATGCCGTGCAGGCTGCCATCGCGGAATGCCACGCGATCGCAACCAGCACGGACGAGACCGACTGGGAGCGGATCGTCCTCCTCTATGAGGCGCTCGGCAGGATCGCACCGAATCCGGTCGTCGAGCTGAACCGGGCAGCGGCCGTGTCGATGGCCACGGGACCGGCCAACGCTCTCCGGGTCGCCGATGAGCTGGCGGCTCAGGGAGCACTCCAGGGCTCGCACCTGCTGCCGAGCGTCCGGGGCGAGCTGCTGGCCCGCCTCGGGCGCACGGACGAGGCCGTCTCGGAGCTCACCGCCGCGGCCGGACTCGCCGCCAACGACCGCGAGCGCGACGTGCTGCTGGCCAAGGCGGCCCGCCTCCGAAACCTCTGACCCACCGTCGAGTACACGAAGACTGCACGTTTACGGCGCGAAAATGTGCAGTCTTTGCGTACTCGACGGTGGGGCGTGGGGTGCGGGGACTGTCTCTTATACACATCTGACGCTGCCGACGACGGA
>NZ_JBNDHX010000012.1:0-56312 GCF_056755275.1 Leifsonia sp. HAY1-4F | reverse complement strand
ACCAAGACCATGAAGGCAGCGACGGCATGACCGGCAACCTCGGATCCCCGATCCAGGGCGTGACGCTGTACAGCTTCACGCGCGTATTCCACGCCCGCGAGTACGACCTCGAGGGCCTCATCCGCAAGGTCGCCGCCGACGGCTACGGCCCGGGGCTGGAGATCATCGGCTTCTCCAGCTTCCGCGGGTTCCCCGCCATCGACGACGGCTACGCCGGCTGGTTCCGCGACCTGATCGCCGAGGTCGGGCTGGTTCCGACGTCGCTCGCGATCAATGCCGACATCGGCATCCACCGCGACCGGCTGCTGAACCAGGACGAGCTCATCGAGTACATGCGCCGCCAGATCGAGGCGGCCGCGAAGCTCGGCTTCCCGATCGCCCGCGTGCAGATCTCGATCACTCCCGACTCGATGGCAGCGCTGGCGCCGATCGCCGAGCAGTACGGCGTCACGCTGGCGCTGGAGGTGCACGCCGACCAGTACGCGTCGCACCCGCGCATCCTCGCGCTGCGGGATCGCTTCGAGGAGGTCGGCTCGCCGTTCCTGGGCTTCACCGCCGACTGGGGCGCGACGACCGTGGGCTTCGCGCCGTCCCTGCTGGAGGCCTACCGCCGTCGCGGCGCCACGGACGAGTTGCTCGGCCAGGTCGTCGACCTCTGGAATGAGTTCTACCAAGCGGGGCCGCCGGCGGACCAGGCTGACCACGGCCAGCGCTTCGGTCGTTTCATCGGCCTTGCCGCCCAGAACGGCCGGCCCGACCTCGGCATCGACTTCGCCATCAACGGCACCGGCCTGTTCGGCCCGGCGCGCGTGGACGACTGGCTGGAGATCATGCCGTGGATCAAGCACGTGCACGGCAAGTTCTTCGGCATCGACGACACCCGCGAGGAGCCGTCCGTGCCGGTGCGCGACCTCATCGCGCTGCTCGTGGAGAACGGCTACAACGGTGCGATCTCGAGCGAGTACGAGGGCTGGCACTGGAACTACTGGCAGTCGCCATTCGACATCATCCGCGACGAGCAGGCCGTCCAGCGGTCGGCGGCGCAGAACGCCGGCAGCCGGATGGTCACCGACGCGGCGGAGGCGCGTATCCAGCTGTCCGAATGGCTGCCCAGCATCGAAGGAGCGAGCCGATGACCCGCAACGACAACGCCGAAGCCGGAGGCGGCATCGCCGGTACCGGCATCGAGCTCGGCACCACCCTCTACTCGATGACGAGCGAGTTCGCGGCCGGCGTCTACACGCCGGAGACTCTCATCGCCTCCGTCGCCGAGAACGGCATCGGTCCGGGCGTGGAGTTCAACATCGCCCAGCTGTTGCGCACCTACCCCGACGTCGACGCCGAGTTCGAGAAGCTCTGGTTCGACTCGCTCGAGAAGTACGGCCTCGAGCCGAGTGCCGTCGGCACCAACCTCGACATGGGGCGCCGCAAGGACCGCGACATGACGCCGGACGAGGAGCACGACTTCCTCGCCCGCCAGCTGAAGACCGCGCACACCCTCGGGTTCAAGCGGGTCGTCATCCGCTCCGCCGGCCGGGAGCTGCTGCGCAGCCTCCTGCCGCTCGCGGAGAAGTACGACCAGCGGCTCGGCTACGAGATCCACGCGCCGCAGGGGCCGAACGACCCGAAGGTGCTGGGGATCCGCGAGCTGTACGAGGAACTCGGCAGCGACCGGCTCGGTTTCACCGCCGACTTCTCCTCCACCATGCACAGCCTGTCGCCGACGCTGCTGTCGCAGCTGGCGAAGATGGGCCTCGACGAGAAGCACTTCCCGGTCATGGACGAGATCTGGCACGAGCCGACGCCCATGCACGTCCGCAACCAGAAGTTCGAGGACTACCTCACCGGCGAAGGCGTCGACCCTGCTCGATTCGGTCCGTTCACCAGGCTCGCGTTCAACATGCACGGCCTGGTGCCGCCGGAGGAGTGGCTCGACATCATGCCGCAGATCTTCCACGTGCACGCGAAGTTCTATGACATCGACGCCGACGGACAGGAGCCGGCGATGGACATCCCGCGCATCGTGCGCCAGTTCGTCGAGGGCGGCTACCGCGGGTACCTCTCCAGCGAATGGGAGGGCCACGCCTTCTCCGACCTGGGGGAGGCCGACCCGATCGACCTCGTCAAGAAGCAGCACGCGCTCATACGCCGCACCATCGAAGACGCCGTCGCCGGCGTCCCGGCCTGATCGACGAGCGCACACCATGTCAGACACCATCGCCGAGTCCACCGCCCTCCGGGAGGAGCTGGCCGCGCTGCGCGAGGAGCTCGCCCAGACCCGTTCCCTCGCCCGCCGTGCGGCAGATCGCGGGGACATCGAGAACCTGTTCAGCCGCTACATGTACCTCCACAACGCGTTTCAGGACGAGCAGATCATCCCGCTCTGGGTCAAGGAGGGCACCGAGGGCATTCGCGCCCGCTACACGAACGCCGGCCAATACACCACGTGGGAGAGCGTCACCCGGTACCACCGCGACCGCCCGTCGCCCGTCGGCAAGCTGATCCTGCACGCGACCACCACCCCGGTGATCGAGGTGGCCGGCGACGGCGAGACCGCGAAGGGCGTGTGGCTGATGGCAGGCACCGAGTCGGGTCTCACCGATCCCGAGGTCGCCAAGAACAGCCCCGACTACATGTACTCGCCCGGAGAGGTGCAGGGCAAGAAGGTCTGGGCGCACTGGGTCTGGTGCAAGTACGCCATCGACTTCCTGCGTCAGGACGGCGAGTGGAAGATCTGGAAGTTCCGCTGCTACGAGCTGGCCCGGGCGCCGTTCGAGGAGAACTGGGTGAGGTTCGGCGAGAAGAACCAGGACGCCTTCGACCTCGACCTGATGTACTTCGGCGACGACGGCAAGCCCGTGTTCATGCCGCCGGCGGACGAGCCGGTGCCGAGCGACAACCATCCGTACAGCCCGTCGACGGCGCAGAAGCTCGAACCCGAGCCTCCTGTGCCGCACGACACGTTCGCCGACACGTTCAAGTAAGGGATTCGGATCATGGCAACCCACAATTCGCTCTTCGCCGAGCAGGACGTCCGGCGCACCGCCGACGGCATCGCCGTCTCCGTGCAGCTGCCCTGGTACCGCAGCCTCTGGCTGTCCGCCGTCGACGATGTCGCGGCGGGCGTCAACGGGGTCCCGATCCCGCGTGACGACCTCCGCTTCGAGCTGAACGGTCGCAGCTACCGCATCGAAGAGCTGCCTGACCAGTCCGAGACGCTGTGGTTCGTCGCCGACCGACCCGACGTCGTGATCCCGCTGGGCCACGCGCCGGAAGCGGGGGAGAGGCTCACCGTGGAGGTCGTGCTCACCATGCGCCTGCTGTACATGCAGATCATGCCGGGCGTCGACGGCGGCCCCGGCCGCTACGTGACCAACCGCGTCCCCGTCGAGCGGGAGCTGGTGCTGGCATGACCCTGCGGGTGGCGATGATCGGCTACGGGTTCATGGGGTCGGCCCACTCGGTGGGCTGGCGCCAAGCACCGGCCATGTTCTCTCTGCCCGAGAAGGTGGAAATGGCCGTCGTGGTCGGACGGAACGCGGATGCTGTCGCCCAGGCCGCCGAGCAGTGGGGCTGGGCCGAATCGGCGACCGACTGGCGGGAGGTGATCGCTCGTGACGACATCGACCTGGTCGACATCGTCACTCCCGGCGACTCCCACGCCGAGATCGCGATCGCCGCTCTCGAGGCGGGCAAGCACGTCCTCTGTGAGAAGCCCCTCGCCAACTCCGTCGCGGAAGCCGAGGCGATGGCGGAGGCCGCCGCCCGTGCTGCCGAGCGCGGGGTCGTCGCCATGGTGGGCTTCACCTATCGCCGAGTGCCGGCGGTCACGCTGCTCCGCGACCTGATCGCACAGGGCACGATCGGCGAGGTGCAGCAGGTCCGCGCCGCCTATCGTCAGGACTGGCTGGTCGACCCGGAGATGCCGCTGGCCTGGCGACTCCAGAAGGAGCACGCCGGCTCCGGAGCGCTCGGGGACATCGGCGCCCACATCCTGGACATGACCCAGTTCGTCACCGGTCAGACGGTCGACGCCGTGACCGGTGTGCTCGACACCATCGTGAAGCAGCGACCCCTGCAGGCGACGGGATCCGGACTCTCGGGCAGCGCAGGCGAGGGCTACGGCGAGGTCACGGTCGACGACGTCGCGATCTTCACGGGCCGGCTGTCCAGCGGTGCGCTGGCCTCGTTCGAGGCCACACGGTTCGCGACCGGGCGCAAGAACGCGCTGTCGATCGAGGTCTCGGGCACCGCGGGCGCGTTGCGCTTCGACCTGGAGGACCTCAACACGCTGCAGTTCTACGACCGCACTGCGCCGGAGGAGCTCCAGGGCTTCGCGAAGATCCTCGTCACCGAGCCGACGCACCCCTATGTCTCCGCCTGGTGGCCCGCTGGCCACCTGCTCGGCTACGAGCACGGCTTCAGTCACCAGGTCGTCGACCTGGTGACCGCCATCGCCGAAGGCACCCAGCCGCATCCCACTTTCGCCGATGGCCTGAGCGTGCAGCGCGCGCTCGCCGCCGTCGAGGAGAGCTCGGCGAACGATTCGGCTTGGGTCCGCGTCGCCGCGAGCGACCCGGTTTCCGCACACTGAAGGTCTCCGCATACTGAAGAGGAGTCAGAACGATGACGCGACCGATCACCCTGTTCACCGGCCAGTGGGCCGACCTGCCCTTCGAGGAGGTGGCGCGGCTCGCCGGGGAGTGGGGCTACGACGGCCTCGAGATCGCCTCCTGGGGCGACCACCTCGATGTGTCCCGGTGGGATGACGCCGCGTACGTGCAGTCGCGCCGCGACATCCTCGAGCGCAACGGCCTGACGGTGTGGACGATCTCCAACCACCTCGCCGGCCAGGCGGTCTGCGACGACCCGATCGATCGGCGCCACCGCGACATCCTGAACGATCGGGTGTGGGGTGACGGCGACCCGGAAGGGGTGCGGCAGCGCGCCGCCGAGGAGCTGAAGCTGACTGCCCGGATGGCCGCAGCACTGGGCGTGAAGACGGTGACCGGCTTCACCGGCTCGTCGATCTGGAAGGCCGTCGCCATGTTCCCGCCCGCCTCCGACGAGTGGATCGCCGCGGGCTACCAGGATTTCGCCGACCGCTTCCACCCGATCCTCGACGTCTTCGAGGAGGTCGGCGTGCGGTTCGCGCTGGAGGTGCACCCGTCCGAGATTGCCTACGACTACTGGACCGCGAAGGCCACGCTGGAAGCGATCGGCCATCGCAAGAGCTTCGGGATCAACTTCGACCCGTCGCACTTCGTGTGGCAGCAGCTGGACCCGGTGGCGTTCGTCCTCGACTTCGCCGACCACATCTTCCACGTGCACGTGAAGGAGTCGATCACCAACCTCGACGGCCGCAACGGCGTGCTCGGCTCCCACCTGCCGTGGGCGAACCCGCGACGAGGCTGGACCTTCGTCTCCACCGCGCACGGCGAGGTGCCGTGGGAGCCGATCTTCCGGGCGCTGAACTTCATCGGCTACACCGGCCCGACCTCCGTCGAGTGGGAGGACGCCGGGATGGACCGCCTCCAGGGCACTCCGGAAGCCATCGCCTTCGTGCGCGAGCTCAACTCGATCACCCCGCCCGACGCCGCGTTCGACTCCGCCTTCTCGACGAAAGCAGACTGATGCCCGATCCACTGGACGTGCTCATCCTGTCGGGCCACATGACCCGCGAACACGACAACGAGCACCGCAGCTTCCGCCTGCACAACCAGTGGATCACGACACTGCTGGAGGACACCGGCCGCTTCCGCGTGCGGGTCGTGGAGGACCCGCGGCGGCTCGGGCCTAGGATCATCGACAAGTACGACGTGGTCATCGTCGTGTTCGAGGGCCGGGACGGCTACCACGAGAAGGCGACCGGCTTCGGCGCAGAGACGGATGCGGCTCTGCTGAAGTTCGTCCACGGCGACGGCAAGGGGATCGTCTGGTTCCACGGCTCGGCCGCGCAGGAAGACGACTGGGGCTATCCGGACGAGTACAACGTCATGCGCGGTTCCCGGCTGACGGTGGCAGGAGGGCTCCGGCCCCGGCCATGGGGCGAAGCGCAATTGGACACCGTTGAGCCGCGGCACCCGATCACCGAGGGCATCAGCGCACGCTGGACGGTGACCGGTGACGACATCCTCACCGGCGTGGAGATCCTGGACGGTGCCCAGGTGCTGCTCACGACCTTCGACGACCTCGAGTCGTACGAGTACGCACCGGTGTGGCCCATGTCGCACTACCCTGTCGCGATCCCGCCGGAGGGCGTCGCGGCCCTTCCCGGGATGAACACCGACCAGCCGATCGCGTGGATCAACGAATATGGAGCGGGCCGCTCGTTCACCATCACCATCGGCCACGACATCGATACGTTCCGCCGCATCGAGTTCATCCGGATGTTCCCGCGCGGCGTCGAGTGGGCCGCCACCGGTGAGGTCGAACTCAGCGGTCCCGACCGTCGCGGCGAGCGCCGGTTCCTGCCCTGGCCGTATTACAACCGCGAGGGCTGAAGGGCGGCCCCGACCAGGGACAGGTGCGCCCGCGTCTGTCCCGTGGGGCTGGCGTCGAGCCACTCGTGCCCTCCCCACTCGCTGCACAGCGTACCGGCGAAGCCGGGTGCGGCGGCATGCAGTAGCGCGCCGAGGTCGCGGAGTGGCTGCGAGACACGGTCGTCGGCGTCGTCGAGGTCCCAGAACTTGAGGTGGAACGCGCCGACCAGCGGCAGGATGCCGCGTACGACGTCGGCCGGCGGCCGGCCGAACCGCACGAGCAGGTTCATGTAGAGCGCGTGAGCGGAGGGAGGAACCGCGCCCGAGCGGAGGTGGGTCAACACCGCTTCCATCGTCTCCGGCTCCAGCCAGGCGTCCGTCAGCCGCTGCAGCAGCGGCTCTGGGATGCTCGGCGCCAGCGCCGCGAGATACGTCACCGGCAGCGCCGGCATGAACATGCTGGTGTCGACGAGCAGCCGGATCCGCGAGTCGTCGAGAGAAGCGACGTCGTCGATGGCCCGCGCGCCCGGCGTCGTGTCGGGCGCCTGCTGGCCCTGCAGCTCCTCGTAGAGGGTCAGGTCCAGGTCGTGCAGCACGGGCTGCAGTCTGCTCAGTAGCGCGGGTCCGGCCTGCCCGATCGGCAGCCGCACGCCCGCTGCGCCGAGATCGTGTGCCGTGCGCAACTGCGGCAGGAGGAATTCGAGCCGCTCGTCATCGTCACGCCTACGCGTGGGGCTCAGCCAGTCATCGAGGCTTACTCCGACGACGCTGACCCGGCCACCAGCGGCTTCGAACCGCTCGCGCAGCTCCTCTGCTTCCCCCGCGGAGGTGGACGGGAACGATCGCCACAGCTGCCCGGGCTCGAGCTCGACGACGGACGACACTCCTGAGGTCACGATCCCGACCGCGATGTCGGTCGACGGGCGATCGGCGCGGATCACCTCCGGGGTCCAGTTGAAAGCGCTCGCCGCGAGGGTCCATGGCGTCGCGCCGACGGCCTCCATGCGTTGCTCGGCTTCGAAGTCGAGCTCCAGCGGTGCGTCCGGTCCGCCCGGCAGATACGGGATCAGCAACCGGAAGGACGCCCGGATCGTGTGCACCCCGGACGCGAGCGGGCGGCGGACCCGCAGCGCGAGCCGGTCCTGTACGAACCACCAGCCGTCGCCGTCCGGCACCTCGACGGAGCACTCTTCACCGTCGAGGTGGACCCGCACTCCCGAAACGCTCGACAGCGGCAGGGATCGGATCCACGGCAAGTGCAGACGGACGTCGAACCCGTCGGCGGTGGCGACCAGGGCGTCGTCGCCAAGGATCGGCATCATGCCGCCGCCGCTTTGATCCCCT
The DNA here is from genome assembly GCF_056755275.1 of Leifsonia sp. HAY1-4F. NCBI lineage: Bacteria > Bacillati > Actinomycetota > Actinomycetes > Micrococcales > Microbacteriaceae > Leifsonia > Leifsonia sp. HAY1-4F. The sequence goes on along the minus strand of NZ_JBNDHX010000012.1, from coordinate 48,486 downwards.
CGATGCTCGGGCGGCCGTCCGCGAACCACCGGGGGAAGGTCACCTCGAACAGTTCCTCGATCGCCAGTTCGGCGCCGCCTCGCAGCGGCTCCCGCTCGTCGCCCACCGACCGCACGATCGACAGGTCGCGGGTCGCCAGCGGCAGCGAGAGCTCGTAGACGCGCTGACGAACCTCCGCCAGGAAGAGCTCGCCGGCCGCCGACAGAGCGCCACCGACCACGATCACGCCCGGATTGAACATGTTCACGAGTGCGGCGATCGACTCGCCGATCAGCCGGGCCGAGCGCTGCACGAGCGAGATGGCGAGCGCGTCCCCGTCCTGGGCGGCGATGGACACGGACTCCGGGGTGATCGGCTCCCCGCGGGCGACCACGTTCGCGAGAACGCCGGTGGCGCCCTCCTGGAGCGCCCGCTCGGCATCCCGCACGATGGCCCAGCCGGATGCCTCCGCCTCCAGGCAGCCCAGCTTGCCGCACCGGCAGGGCGTCGTCGAGTCGCGGACCCTCACGTGCCCGATGTCGCCGGCGGCCCCGTTGACGCCGCGGTGGATGCGGCCGCGCGAGAGCAGGCCCGCGCCGATGCCGCTGCCGACCTTGCAGTAGATCAGGTCGACGTTGTCGTCGCGGCGATGAGCCCTCTCGGTGAGCGCCAGCAAGTTCACGTCGTTGTCCACCCAGACCGGCGCGTCGAAGCGCTGCTCGAAGCGGCGGCGCACGTCGAAGCCGTTCCAGCCCGGCATGATGGGCGGCGCCACCGGGGACCCCGTCTCGAAGTCGACGGGACCTGGAACACCGACCGCGACCGCCCACACGGGGCGTTCCGGGTGGGATGCGAGGAGCTCGTCGAGCATCGCGAGCGCGGTGTCGATCGTCTCGGCAGGTCCGCGGCCGATGTCCCACGCGCGGTGTCCGTCTGCGATGACCTCGCCGTCGAGGGTGGCGAGGCCCACCCGGATGTGGAGGGCGCCGAGAGCGCAGACGACGATCATGGCCTGGTCGGCGCGGAAGCGGAGCGTGCGGGGTGCGCGGCCGCCGGAGGAGGGGCCGTACTCGCCGTCCTCCAGGAAGCCCATCTCGATCGCGGCCTCGACGCGCTGGGCGACGACGCCACGGCCGAGCCCCGTGAGCCTGCCGATCTCGGGCCGTGTGCCGGCCTCCCCGGTGCGCACGAGATTGATCACGCGCAGAAGGCTCATGGCTTCGTCGGTCTGAGCGCCGAACCTGAGTGCGGAATCCCTAGCCATGCTTGATTCTGACACAACGACAGCGTTGAAAAGGCAAAACGAAGGCCAGTTGCGTCGAAATCGCTGAATCTTGTGCTGCTGTAAGACGGAAGAAAGAACGATGCTGACCAAGGAAATCAGTCTCATTGATCTCCGGCATAGCCGATACGCGGTTCCCTGATCTGGACGCTGCCTTGAAAGTAGAAACCGGGCATCACATTCGGCCCGTCTGGAAAGGATCAAGGATGATCAAGCTTCTCTCCCACTTGTCTTACGTGGAGATCACGTCCCCGGATGTCGAGGCGTCCGTGAAGTTCTACGAGGAACAGGTCGGTCTGACCGTCGTGGATCGCGTCGACGGAGCCGTGTACCTCCGCTGCTGGGGTGACTACTACGCGTACTCGGTCGTCGTCTCGCCGGGCTCCGAGCCGACGCTCGCGACCATGGCCTGGCGCACCTCGAGCGCCGAGGCGCTCGAGGAGGCGGCCAAGCGCGTCGAAGCCGCCGGCATCGAGGGCGAATGGCTCGACGATGTGCCCGCCATCGGCCGCGCCTACCGCTTCACCGGTCCCTGGGGCCACTCGATGACCCTGCACTGGGACGTCACCCGCCACCAGGCTCCCGGCCACGTCGCGTCCATCTACCCGGACCGTCCGGAGAAGCGCAGCAAGGTCGCAGGCGCCCCGCGCCAGCTCGACCACGTCACGATCGCGACCAGCGACGTCGACGGGTTCGCCGCCTGGTACAACGAGGTGCTCGGCTTCCGCATCATGGCCCGGACGGTGCTCGATGAGGCGCCCATCTCGGTTTTCTCGGTGCTCACCACGAACGAGAAGTCGCACGACCTCGGCGTCGTCCTCGACGGCTCGACCCGCGCCGGACGCGTCAACCACTACGCGTTCTGGGTCGACACCTACGAGGAGCTCCTCATCGCGGCCGACACCCTGCTGGAGGACGGCGTCCCGATCGAGTACGGCCCCTCCATCCACGGGATCGGCGAGCAGACGTTCCTCTACTACCGGGAGCCGTCGTCGCTGCGCATCGAGCTGAACACCGGCGGATACAGGAACTACGTGCCCGACTGGCAGCCCAACACGTGGAAGCCGTCGCTGGGGTCGAACAACTTCTACCGCAACGGCGCCATGCCGATGTCGATGACCGAGTCGTTCCCGGCCGCCGACGGACCGAGCGCGACCGAGGAGGGCGTGCCGGACGAGATCAAGGAGGCGCTGCTCAACCCGTACGCCGTCCAGGGTCGCGGCTGACGATGGCGGCACCGAGCGACAACCCGGCCGACCTGAACCGTCAGGATCCGGAGGCGGAGATCGCGTCAAGGGCGGAGGCCTACCGCAACTGGGGTCGGTGGGGCGAGGACGACGTGCTCGGCACGCTCAACCTCATCGACGCCGCCAAGCGGACGGAGGCCGCCGCCCTCGTCCGTGAAGGCCTGACGATCTCCCTGGCCCAGTCGTTCGACATGAACGGCCCGCAGAAGGGTTGGCGCCGACGCACCAACCCGGTCCACACCATGCTCGACACCGGCACGGACGCCGAGCGCGGCACCCAGGGCTTCCCGCACGGGCTCGGCGGCGCCGACGACGTGATCGCGATGCCGCTGCAGTGCTCGACGCAGTGGGACGGACTGGGTCACATCTTCGACCACGGCTACGCCTGGAACGGGCGGCGAGCGGGCGACGTCGTCACGAGCGACGGCGACCTGGTCACCGGCATCGAGCATGCGGCCTCCGCGATCGTCTCGCGGGGGGTGCTGCTCGATCTCGGGCGGCACCTGCGCCCCGGGTCCGGCGAGCTGGAGGACGGGTACGCCATTACGGCCGCCGACCTCCGCTCGTGCATGGACGCGCAGGGCGCGACGAGCGCGGTGGGCACCGGCGACATCGTCCTCGTGCGCACCGGCCAGCTTGCCTGCGTGCGCCGCGACGGCTGGGGCGAGTACGCCGGAGGACCGGCCCCCGGCCTCTCGCTGACCACCGCCGGCTGGCTGCACGACACCGGGATCGCCGCGATCGCGACCGACACGTGGGGGTTCGAGGTGCGGCCGAACGAGTTCGACGTGCCGGCGTTCCAGCCGCTGCACCAGGTCGTCATCCCGAACATCGGGCTCACCATCGGCGAGATGTGGGACCTGGAGGAACTCGCGACGGAGTGCGCACGGCTGGGGAGATACGATTTCCTCCTCTCGGCCCCGCCGCTGCCGATCACGGCGGCCGTCGGGTCGCCGATCAACCCCATCGCGCTGCTGTAGCGGGGTCTCCGCCCAGCGGAGCATCCGGAAGCACAGCAGAGCATCCAGAAGAACAGAGAGGTTCTTTTATGACCGCCGTCACGAAGGTCGCGATCGCCGGAAGCGGCGTCGCAGGGCTTGCCACCGCCATCCAGCTCGCCAAGGCCGGTGTCGAGGTCGACGTCTTCGAGTCGAAACCCGAGCTGAGCGCGCTCGGCTCGGGCATCACCCTGCAGGGGAACGCGCTGCGCGCATTCGCCGCGCTCGGCGTCTGGGACGACGTGCAGGCGAAGGGCTACTTCTTCGAAGGGCTGACGCTGCGGGCGCCGGGCCCGGACGCGCCGGTGGTCGCCGAGCTGCCCGAGGTGAAGACGGGCGGTCCCGACTTCCCGGCGACCGGCGGAATGTACCGCCCGGACTTGGCGCGCATCCTGCTCGACCACGCGGTCGCAGCGGGCGCGAACGTCCGGTTCGGCACGAAGGTCACGGGCGTCGCAGAGACCGCCGACGGTGTCGCGGTGGAGGTGGACGGCTCGCCCGTGGGCAGCTACGACCTCCTGGTCGGCGCTGACGGGCTCAACTCCGTCGTCCGCGAGCTGATCGGCATCACGACCAAGCCGCAGCCGACCGGCATGGGCATCTGGCGGTCGTTCGTCTCGCGCCCGGCGTCGGTCGAGCACAGCGAGCTGTACTACGGCGGCCCGGTGTACATCGCGGGCTATACCCCCACCGGAGAGGACACGATGTACGCGTTCCTCGTCGAGCCCGCGCAGGATCGGGTGGGACTCACCGACGAGGAGGCTGTCGCCCTCATGCTCACCGAGTCGGAGGCCTACGGCGGTCCGTGGAACGACATCCGCGCCGACCTGCAGGCGGGCGCGCAGGTCAACTACACCTGGTTCACGCAGCACATCGTGCCGGCCCCCTGGAACCGCGGGCACGCGGTCGTGATCGGCGATGCCGCCCACACCTGCCCGCCCACGATCGCTCAGGGCGCGGCGCAGGCGCTGGAGGACGCGGTCGTCCTGACTGAGTTGCTGCTCGCCGCCGACACGGTGGACGACGCTCTCTGGGACGAATTCCACGCGCGCCGCGTCCCGCGCGCGCAGGCCGTGGTGGACGCCTCCGTGCAGCTCGGCCAGTGGCAGATCGACCACAACAGGGAGGCCGACGCCGCCGGGCTCATCTTCGGCATCTCGCACAGGATGGCGGAGCCGGCATGAGGATCGCGCGCTGGTCGGTCGGCGACGGCGTTGCGGAGGGGTTCGTGATCGGGGATCGCGTCGTCCCCTTTCCGGATATCCTGACCGCGAGCGACGTGCTCACGCGTGGACTGACGGAGGCGCATGCGCTGTTCGCCCGCGTGAGTGACGCCGACGGGACCGCGCTCGCCGACGTGCGGCTGCTCGCGCCGGTCGTCCCCGCGTCGATCCGCGACTTCGTCGCCTTCGAGGAGCACGTCGAGGGAGTCAGCGCCTCGGTGGACGGTAAGAGCGAAGTCGTGCCCGAGTGGTACCAGGCGCCGACGTTCTACTTCACCAACCCGCACACGGTGCTCGGCCCCGGCGAACAGCTCCGCCCTCCCGTCAGCGCGCGGCTCGACTTCGAGCTGGAGGTCGCCGCTGTCGTCGGCGGTGCGCCCGGGATCGACGGCGCGAACCTGTCCGCCGACGACGCGGCAGAGGTGATCTTCGGCTACACGATCATGAACGACTGGTCGGCCCGCGACCTGCAGTCGCGCGAGATGAAGGTGCGGCTGGGTCCCGCGAAGGGCAAGGACTTCGGTATGAGCCTCGGCCCCTGGATCGTGACCGCCGACGAGTTCGAGCCGTACCTCGACGACGACGGCTTCCTCGCGATCCGCGCGGAGGTATACGTCAACGACGAGCGCGTCGGGTACGACCTCGTGTCGAACATGGCCTGGCCGTTCCCGGAGCTGGTCGCCTACGCCTCGCGCAACTCGCGGGTCGTTCCCGGCGACGTGCTCGGCTCCGGAACGACCGGCAACGGCGGCTGCCTGGCCGAGCTGTGGGGCCGCCGCGGCGAGCTCACACCGCCCCCGCTGACCAACGGCGACACGGTGCGGATGGTGGTGGAGGGCATCGGCGAGCTGGTGGGACCGGTCGGCGCCTCCGTCACGGCACCCGAGCTTCCGGCGGCGCGCGAGCGTTCGCGCGACCGCAGCCGCGTGGAGCGGGTCGTGCAATGAGCTCCACCTTCCTTGACGCATTCGCCCGGGTCGGCGGCGCGACCATCGTCGTGACCGGCGCCGCCCGCAGTCAGGGCGCCGCCGAGGCGCGGATGCTCGCGGAGTTCGGCGCCCGGGTGATCGCAACAGATGTCGTCGATGCCGACGGCGCTCTGGACGACCGCATCGCTTTCCGCCACCTCGACGTGACGGACGAGGAGTCGTGGGCGCGGCTCGCCGGCGAGCTCACGCGGGCGCTGGGCGGAACCCCGCTGCACGGCCTGATCAACAACGCCGGCGTCACCCACCGCGCCGGCATCGGCCAGACCGAACGCGCCGACTGGGACCGGGTGCTCGCGGTCAACCTGACCGGTCCGATGCTCGGGATGCGCGCCCTCGCGCCGGTCATGGGCGACGGCTCGTCGATCGTGAACGTCGGCTCGGTCGCCGGGCTCACCGGTCACTACACGGCGGCGTACACGGCCTCCAAGCCGACGATGTCGCCGGGCTCGCCGTCTTCCTGGTGGCGGACGCATCCCGGTACCTCTCCGGCGCCGATCTCCCCGTCGACGGGGGATTCGCCTCCTCCGCCGGGGCCAAGCACCTCGCCGACCGCATCGCGGCCGGCGCGCAGCACGTTTCGCAGTGAGTAAGGAGTCCCCTCGTGTTCATGTACTTCCCGACCAATTACGTCTGGAGCCTGGCCGTGGTCGCCACCCTCAACAACGGCGGCTTCATCGACGAGGTGGACCGGGCGTGCAAGCCGGTGCTGCTCGCGTCGCAGAACGGCGACGATGCCGGCACGGCCGAGCTCTACGCCTCGTGGGAAGCCGTCGCCGACCGCCTGGTCGCGAAGGCGCAGGCCGACGAGGCCGCGGGCCGGCGGATCGGCGCGGGTGAGACTTACTACCGGGCGTCGCTGTACACCTCCCAGGCCGAGCGCCTGCAGTCGCCGCGGTGGGAGGGACGCAACGCCGCCTACCAGAAGTCGATCGACCTGCTGCTGAAGCACGTGGAGCTCAGCGACATCCCGCTCACGCGGGTGGAGGTGTCCTACGGCGACTCGTCGCTGCCCGGCTACTTCTACCGCGCTCCGGGCGACGGGCCGCATCCCGTCATCATCCAGTGGAACGGCCTCGACTCCACCAAGGAGATGATGTTCTACTCCGGGTTCCCGAAGATGCTGGCCGAGCGCGGCATCTCGACCCTCATGATCGACACTCCGGGATCGGGGGAGGCGCTGCGGCTGCGGGGTCTGACGGCTCGCTACGACACGGAGGTATGGGCGGCGGCGATCATCGACTGGATCGAGGCGAACGCCGAGGAGCTCGGCGCGGACCCCGACCGGATCGGCGTCGTCGGCTGGTCGCTCGGCGGCTATTACGCTCCGCGGGCGGCGGCCTTCGAGAAGCGCCTCGCCCTCGCGGTGGCGTGGGGGGCCAACCACGACTGGGCGGCGGTGCAGGAGGCGCGCCGGAACCGCGAGGGTGAGAACCCCGTGCCGCACTACTGGGACCACGTCTTCTGGGTGTGGGGGGTGAGCGACATGGACGAGTTCATCGAGAAGACCCGCGGCATGCACCTGAACGGTGTCGCCGAGAAGATCACCGTGCCGCTGCTGATCACGCACGGCGCGGGCGATCGGCAGATCCCCGTGCGCTATGCCCATGCGACGTACGAGCATGCGGTGAACAGCCCCCGGCGCGAGCTGCGGATCTTCGACGACCCGGAGGGCGGCACCGAGCACATCTCCATCGACAACATGCCGTACGTCGCCGGAATCATCGCCGACTGGGTCGCGGAGACCTTCGCCGCCCTCGAGCGGTCCGCCGCAGGCGCGGCGCCCGCTGTGCGCGCCGACGCCCGCTGACCGGAACCGGAGAACAATGCGCACCCAGGTCACCATCATCGGAGCGGGTCCAGCGGGGCTCCTCCTCGGCCACATCCTGCACCGAGCAGAAGAGCCGGGAGTACGTGCTCGGCCGCCGACCACGACCGGCTCGGCTCCGACGTCCGCTTCGAGGTGGAGGGCGTCGCTCCGCACGCCATCGACTCGGACGTCCCGTACGTCACCACCGCCTCGGGCGAGCGGATCGATTGCGACTTCATCGTCGGCGCCGACGGATACCAAGATCACCCCGATGCGCAGTTTCGTGGCGTCCACCCTGGCGGACGGCCGGCTGTTCCTGGTTTCCGCAACCGCGTCTTCAACGCGGACGTCGCCCGGTGCATGGAGAACGACGATACTTTTCCGCGGCTGACTCCCCACGACCTCAGACACACGGCCGCATCGCTCGCCGTGTCGGCCGGTGCGAACGTCCAAGTCCGCGCAACGGATGCTCGGCCACGCGTCAGCAGCGATGACCCTCGACGAGCAAACAAGAAACCCCCGGATTCCGCTTGGAACCGGGGGTTTTCTTCAGTGGCTCCGACCGGCATCGATCCGGTGACCTTTCGATTTTCAGTCGAACGCTCTACCAACTGAGCTACAGAGCCGTGCCGCCGAGGCGACGTGCCGCCGGAGCGGCTGGCGGCGGCGAACCGCTGCCATAGACGGAAGCCCTTCCGTGTGGAAGGGCTTCTCGCCGTGGCGACCCTGACGGGACTTGAACCCGCGACCTCCGCCGTGACAGGGCGGCACGCTAACCAACTGCGCTACAGGGCCTTAGTGTGTTGCTTTTGAATTGTAGTGGACGCCGTTGGACGTGACCCCAACGGGATTCGAACCCGTGCTACCGCCGTGAAAGGGCGGCGTCCTAGGCCGCTAAACGATGGGGCCGGATCGTCCCGAATTGCTTTCGCTCTCCGATGACCACCGACGCACAAGCATACGGAAGAGCTGCCGGGAATGCCAATCGGGTCCGGATCCCGGGCGGGTCGGGCCTCGCGCAGGCACGTTCGGTTCGCGCAACGCCCCGCGGAAATCCGCAATGGCCGGGATGCGTACGCATAGTGTGCGGGGAAGGCGATCCCCCGATCGCCCGGTTCGCACGCCGCCTCGACGCAATTCTGGCCACCCCGAAGGGGTGCTCAGAAGGCACGTTGGTACAGTAAGCCCTGTTGACGAAGGGGCCCGTGTGACCAGCGTGACCCCTGTGGATGCGGAAGCGAGCGGGCCGAGAACACCATGAGACGCCATACGAGCAGTCGAGCGGACCTTCGAACGACCCGGGGTGGTTCTCGGCGCCTGACCCTCCGCGGTGCCCTGGCGATCGCGGCAGTGGCCCTCGTGACGACGGTCGGCGCCGTGGCCGCTCCCGCCTACGCCGACAATTATCCCTCCTGGCAGGACGTCCAGAACGCGAAGGCCAACGAGGCGGCTGCCAGTGCGCAGGTGGACCGCATCAACGGCCTCATCGCTCAGGTCAAGCAGGAGGTCGCGGACACCCAGGCCGCAGCGGTGAAGCGCGGTCAAGAGCTGGAGGCCGCCCAGGCGGCTCTCGACGACGCGACGATCAAGGCTGCCGACCTGGAGTCCCAGGCGGCGGCCAGCAAGAAGAAGGCCGACGATGCGACCGCTCAGGCGGGCAGGCTGGCCGCTCAGCTGTATCGCACAGGTGGCAGCAATCTGAGCGCGAACCTGTTCCTGAGCGGTAACAACGCCACCTCGACCAGTCCCGACAAGCTCCTGGCGAATCTCGGCAGCATGTCGAAGCTCGTGGAGCAGTCCGACAAGGTCTACACCGAGGCGACGACCGCACAGAACACGGCGAAGGGGCTGTCAGCCCAGGCGGACGTCGCCAAGGCCGAGCGCGACCGACTGCGGGTGGCTGCTGAAGCTGCCATGCAAGCAGCGATCCAGGCCGCGAAGGCGGCGCAGGACAAGCTCGCCGAGCAGCAGAAGCAGATCGTCGTGATGCAGGCGCAGCTCGCCGCGCTCAAGGACAGCACCGCGAAGACGGTGGCCGGCTACGAGGCGGGCGTGGCCGCCGCTGCGGCAGCGGCTGCGGCTCGCGGCTCCGGCGGGCTCCCCGGCGGAACGGTCGGCCCGCAGGGCTGGGCGGTTCCCGCCACCGGGCCGATCACCGACGGCTTCGGACCCCGGCCGTCGCCGGGCGGCGGCGTCGGAAGCACGTACCACCTCGGCATCGACATCGGCGCCTCGTGCAACTCGCCCATCTATGCGGCCCACGACGGCACGGTCATCTACGCCGGCCCGAACGGCAGCTACGGCAACTTCGTGCTCCTCGACAACGGCGGCGGCATCGACACCGGCTACGCCCACATCCGCGACGGCGGCATCATGGTCGGCATCGGCCAGCACGTCGGCGCGGGCCAGCCGATCGCGCACGTCGGGACGACCGGCGCCTCCACCGGGTGCCACCTCCATTTCGAGGTGCGCATCAACGGCGTCAAGATCGACGGCATTCCGTTCATGAGAGACAGGCAGGCTCCCCTTGGCTAACGAGAACGAGAAGACCCGCGTCCGCCCGGGCCTCGCCATCGGTGCGGGCGTCATGGGAGCGGTCACCGCATCCATCGGCATCGTCGCTCCTGCGCAGGCGGTCGACTACCCGTCGTGGAACGACGTGCAGCAGGCGAAGAACAACGTCGCCAACCAGCAGGCGATGATCGATAACATCACCACGCTCATCGGCAACCTGCAGTCGAACGTGGATGCTGCCCGCATCGCCTCCGAGAAGGCAGCCGAGGCGTACTTCCAGGCCAAGAACGCGCTCGCGGCCGCGTCGGCGAAGGCGGACGACCTCCAGAAGCAGGCCGGCGCCGCCGCCGAGAAGGCGAAGACCTCCAAGATGCGTGCCGGGCTCCTGGCGTCGCATCTCGCCAAGTCGGGCGGGGGAGACGTCACCACCGACCTCATGCTGAAGGGTGGCGGCTCCGGCTCGGCCGCCGACAAGCTGCTGTTCCAGCTCGGCACGATGAGCAAGCTGACGGAGCAGTCCAAGGCCGTGTACGACCAGGCGACCAAGGACAAGAACACGGCGGACGCCCTGACGGCCCAGGCGAAGGTCGCCAAGACCGAGCGTGAGACTCTATCGGCGGCGGCCGACAAGGCGCTCAAAGCGGCTCAGGATGCCCAGGGGCAGGCGCAGGCGGCCCTCGCGACCCAGCAGCAGAAGTCCACCGAGCTCGTCGCCCAGCTCGCAACGCTCAAGAACACGTCGGCGCAGACCGAGGCCGCCTACCTCCAGGGTGAGCAGATCAAGGCTCAGCAAGAGGCGGCGCGCAAAGCTGCCGAAGCGGCGGCAGCCGCTGCAGCAGCGGCCGCGGCGGCACCTCCGCCGGCATCCTCCGGCGGCTCCGCGCCGTCGGGTGGGGGAGGCGGGGGCGCCGCGCCCGCTGCTCCGAACGGCAACATCGTCGACACGGCGCTCTCGTACGCGTACGCCCAGCTCGGCAAGCCGTACATCTTCGGCGGAGAGGGTCCGGTCGGCTACGACTGCTCAGGGCTCACGATGAAGTCGTACGCCTACGCCGGCGTCTACATCGGCTCGCACTCGGTGAACGACCAGTACTTCACGGCGGCGAACCGGGGCCAGCTGGTGCCCTACGGTGCCAAGCAGCCGGGAGACCTGATCTTCTGGGGCGATGCTCCCGGCGACTTCTACCACGTCGGCATCTACATCGGCAACGGCCGCATGATCGCTGCGCCCACCGAGGGCGACGTGGTCAAGACCCAGTCGGTCTGGGGCTCTCCCTGGGGCATGGTCGCGCGCCCCAGCGCCTGACGCCGGCCTGATCGCCGGCATCATCCCTGCCGATTCGTGACGAATGTCGCCGCCAGCAGCGCTGAGGGCGACATTCGTCACGAAACTGCGCGCACGCAGCCCGCGTCAGTGACCCTCGTCGGCCAGCTTCGCGATGGCCTTCTGGATGAGGCCCTCGGCTTCGGCGGCGTCGCCCCAGCCCTCGATGTTGACGAACTTGCCCGGCTCGAGGTCCTTGTAGCGGGCGAAGAAGTGCTCGATCTCCTTGCGGGTCTGCTCCGGGATGTCGTCGACGTCCTGGATGTGCTGCCAGCGCGGGTCCTTGTACTGGACGGCGATGATCTTGGCGTCGCCGCCGGCCTCGTCGCTCATGTTGAGCACCCCGACCGGGCGGACCTTGACGCCGACGCCCGGGAACACCGGGTACTCGAGCAGGACGAGCACGTCCAGCGGGTCCCCGTCGTCGCCGAGGGTGTTCTCGAAGAAGCCGTAGTCGGTCGGGTACACGAAACTCGTGAACAGGACGCGGTCGAGGTACACGCGACCGGTCTCGTGGTCCACCTCGTACTTGTTGCGGCTCCCCCTGGGGATCTCGATGACGACGTCGTATTCGGCCATGCCGGTGCTCCTTTGTGGTCGGGATTCCGCACTAACGTTACTAGGTGCCCCCTCACGGTTCCCCGCCCGAGCAGCGCCGTCCACGGCTCACCCCGCCCATTGCGGATGCGCGTCGCGCGGTCCGCACGGCGCTCGCAACTGCTGCCGCGCTCCCGCCCGTGGACCCGCACGATGACCACGGTCCTGCGCGTCCCGCACCGCTCGCGCCGGGTGCCCTGGTCCTCGTCGGCCTGAGCGGGGGAGCGGACTCTCTCGCCCTGGCCGCCGCCACGGCGTTCGAGTCGCCGAGGAGTGGCTACCGCGCCGGCGCGGTGATCGTCGACCACGGCCTCCAATCGGGGTCCGACGCGGTCGCGAAGCGTGCCGCCGAACAGGCCGCCGGCCTCAGGCTCGACCCGGTCCTGGTGGAGCGCGTCCGGGTCGACGTGCACGGCGGTCCCGAGGCCGCGGCGCGCGCCGCCCGGCACGCCGCCTTCGACCGCGCGCTCGCCGAGACCGGCGCAGCGCGCATCCTGCTCGCCCACACGCTGGACGACCAGGCCGAGACGGTGCTGCTCGGCCTCGCCCGCGGCTCCGGCCCGTCCAGCCTGCAGGGGATGCTGCCGGACACCGGCCGCCTGCTCCGCCCCTTCCTCGGCCTCCGCCGGGAGCAGACGCGCGCGTTCTGCGCCGACAGCCGCCTCGAACCGTGGGAGGACCCGCACAACGACGACCCCTCTTACACGCGCGTGCGCGCGCGATCCGTGGTCCTCCCGGTCCTGGAGCGCGAGCTCGGTCCCGGCGTCGCCGAGGCGCTCGCACGCACGGCCGAGCAGCTGCGCGAGGACGACGAAGCGCTCGACGGGCTCGCCCTCGAATGGGCGCAGGAACTGGTCAGCCAGACGGAGGACGGAGCGGTCGCCCTGGACGTCCGCGGACTCGCAGCAGACCCCGCAGCGCTCCGCCAGCGCATCATCCGTCTCGTCGTCTCCGCCGAGTTCGGCGTCTCCCTGTCGCGCACCCACACGCTCGCCGTCGCGGCACTGATCACCGACTGGCACGGCCAGGGACCCGTCGATCTGCCAGGCGTTAGAGTTGTCAGGCAGAACGGGCTGCTCACGTTCCACCCCACCACGTAAGGACAGCGCCTCCCCCATGGACCTCACGGACGCCCACGACGACCTGACCGAGATTCTGATCACCGAGGAGCAGATCCGCTCCCGCATCGCTGAGCTGGCCCGAGAGGTGGAGCGCGATTACGCGGGCACGGACGTGCTCCTGATCGGCGTGCTCAAGGGCGCCGTGATGGTGATGGCGGACCTGTCGCGCGAGCTGCGCATCCCGGTCACGATGGACTGGATGGCCGTCAGCTCCTACGGCAGCGGGACGCAGTCCAGCGGAGTCGTCCGCATCCTGAAGGACCTGGACACCGACCTGAGCGGCAGGACCGTGCTCATCGTCGAGGACATCATCGATTCGGGCCTCACGCTCTCGTGGCTGCTCTCGAATCTGCGCAGCCGGGGACCTGCGTCGATCGAGATCTTCACGCTGCTGCGGAAGCCGGAGGCGGCGCGCGTCGAGATCGACGTGAAGTACGTCGGGTTCGACATCCCGAATCAGTTCGTCGTCGGCTACGGCCTCGACTACGACGAGCGCTACCGGACCCTCCGCGGAGTGGGCATCCTGGCCCCCGCGGTCTACAGCTGAGGCCCACTGGCCGCACGCAGACCGCCCAGAGCGAACACGCAGCCGACCCCCAGCGCCCAGGCGGTACTGTGGTCGCACCATGAACGTCAAGAAGATCTTCCGCGGCCCCATCCTGTACGTCGCGCTTGCGATCGTCCTCGTGTGGGTGGCCTCGAGCCTGATCACGATGTCCGGCTTCAAGAGCGTCACCACCCAGCAGGGCCTGGAACTCCTCTCGCAAGACAAGGTGTCGACCGCGAAGATCGTCGACGGTGAGAACCGCGTCGACCTCACGCTGAAGGAGCCGGACGGCACCCTCGGCAACCAGGTGCAGTTCTACTACGTGACCCCGCGCGGTCAGGATGTCGTCAAGGCGATCGACGACGCGAACCTTCCCAAGGGCTACGACGACGAGGTGCCGCAGCCGAACTGGTTCGTCAACATCCTCGGCTTCCTCATCCCGGCGCTGCTGATCGGCGTGTTCTTCTGGATCATGATCTCCGGCATGCAGGGCGGCGGCAACAAGGTCATGCAGTTCGGCAAGTCGCGGGCGAAGCTCGTTACGAAAGAGACGCCGAAGGTCACCTTCGACGACGTCGCCGGGTCCGACGAGGCCATCGAGGAGCTGCAGGAGATCAAGGACTTCCTGAAGGAGCCGGCCAAGTTCCAGGCGGTCGGCGCCCGCATCCCCAAGGGCGTGCTGCTGTACGGCCCTCCGGGAACGGGCAAGACCCTGCTGGCCCGCGCCGTCGCGGGTGAGGCGGGTGTGCCGTTCTACTCCATCTCGGGTTCCGACTTCGTCGAGATGTTCGTCGGCGTCGGCGCGAGCCGCGTCCGCGACCTGTTCCAGCAGGCCAAGGAGAACTCGCCGGCCATCATCTTCATCGACGAGATCGACGCGGTGGGCCGTCACCGCGGCGCCGGCCTCGGCGGTGGCCACGACGAGCGCGAGCAGACGCTGAACCAGCTCCTCGTGGAGATGGACGGCTTCGACCCGAAGACCAACGTCATCCTGATCGCGGCGACCAACCGTCCGGACATCCTCGACCCGGCGCTGCTGCGTCCCGGCCGCTTCGACCGTCAGATCGGCGTGGATGCGCCCGACCTCCTCGGCCGCAAGAAGATCCTCGAGGTGCACGGCCGCGGCAAGCCGCTTGCGGCCTCCGTCGACCTCGAGGTGCTGGCCCGCAAGACGCCGGGCTTCACCGGAGCCGACCTGGCGAACGTCCTCAACGAGGCCGCGCTGCTCACCGCGCGCTCCAACGCGCAGCTGATCGACAACCGCGCGCTCGACGAGGCCGTGGACCGTGTGATCGCGGGCCCCCAGAAGCGCACCCGCGTGATGAAGGACCAGGAGAAGCTCATCACCGCGTACCACGAGGGCGGGCACGCCCTCGCCGCCGCGGCGATGCGCCACACCGACCCCGTGACGAAGATCACCATCCTGCCGCGCGGCCGCGCCCTCGGCTACACGATGGTGATGCCGCTCGAGGACAAGTACTCGATCACCCGGAACGAGCTGCTCGATCAGCTCGCGTACGCCATGGGCGGTCGCGTCGCCGAGGAGATCGTGTTCCACGACCCCACCACCGGCGCCTCGAACGACATCGAGAAGGCGACGTCCATCGCCCGGAAGATGGTCACCGAGTACGGCATGAGCGCCGACATCGGCTCGGTCAAGCTCGGTCAGGCGAACGGCGAGATGTTCCTCGGCCGTGACATGGGCCACCAGCGCGACTACTCCGAGCGGATCGCCGAGCGTGTCGACGCCGAGGTGCGCGCCCTCATCGAGAAGGCGCATGACGAGGCGTGGGAGGTGCTGAACGACAACCGGGCCGTGCTCGACCGTCTGGCCGCATCCCTCCTCGAGCACGAGACGCTCGACCACAACCAGATCGCGGAGATCTTCGTCGACGTGAAGAAGCTGCCGGAGCGCCCGCAGTGGCTCTCCAGCGACAAGCGCCCGATCTCGGACCTGCCGCCCATCCCGTTCCCGAAGGCTCCGATCGATGCGGGTGCGGTGGATGGCGGAGTCGACTCCGAGCCGCCGGCCGCCAAGCCCAAGCGCTCGCCGGCGATCAAGCCGCGCCCGGCGACCGCCTAGAGCCGCCGCGGACATGACCGGTTTCGATCGTCCGCGCATCGAAGCGGCCGTCGCCGAGATCCTCGCCGCCATCGGCGAGGATCCGTCGCGTCCGGGACTTCAGAGCACGCCCGCACGCGTGGCGGACGCCTACGCCGAGTTCTTCGCCGGCGTGGGCCACGACGCCGCGGACGACCTGGGCGAGCCGGTGCCGCTGGAGGACGGGCGGACGGCCGAGACCGTGCTGCTGCGCGACATTCGGTTCCGGTCGGTCTGCGAGCACCACCTGCTGCCGTTCCTGGGAGTCGCGCATGTCGCGTATCTTCCTGGCGACAGGGTCATCGGGCTCGGCCGCATCCCTCAGGTGATCGAGACGCTCGCGGCGCGCCCCCAGGTGCAGGAGCGCCTGACCGAGCAGATCGCTGACACGATCGAGCGCGGCGCCGACGCACGCGGAGTCCTCGTGGTGCTCGATGCGGCGCACACCTGCGTGACCACGCGCGGCGCCCGCCAGACAGCCAGCACCACCGTGACCGTCGCGGCGCGGGGCGCGTACACCGAGCCGGCCGCCCGGGCCGAACTGGTGGCCCTGATCGGACGAGGCGCCGAGTGACCCTCATCATGGGCGTCCTCAATGTGACGCCGGACTCGTTCAGCGATGGCGGACTCTGGCTGGAGCCCGATGCCGCGATCGAGCACGGCCTGGAGCTGGTGGCGCAGGGCGCCGACCTCGTCGACGTGGGCGGCGAGTCCACCCGGCCCGGCGCGCTGCGGGTCGATCCCGAGGAGGAGCGGAAGCGCGTCATCCCGGTGATCCGCGAGCTCGTCGCGCACGGTGTCACGGTCAGCGCCGACACGCTCAACGCGTCCACCGCGCGCGCAGCGGTGGAGGCGGGCGCCGCCGTCATCAACGATGTCTCCGGCGGCCTGGCGGATGAGCGGATGCCGGAGGTCGTGCTCGAGACTGAAGCGCAGTACGTCGTGATGCACTGGCGCGGGCGCCTCGACGCCGCCGACTCCCGTGCCGTGTACCAGCACACCGTCCCCGAGGTGCGAGCCGAGCTGTCGGCCCGGGTCACCGAGCTGCTGCGGCGCGGTGTCGACCCGGCCAAGCTGATCCTGGATCCGGGACTCGGCTTCTCCAAGAACGGGCGGCACAATTGGCAGGTCCTTGCCGGACTGCACGAGATCGAGACCCTCGGATACCCCGTGCTGATCGGGGCGTCGCGCAAGCGGTTCCTGGGCGCCCTGCTGCCGGAGGGCGCGCCCGCCGAGGACCGCGACGCGCCGACGGCGGTGATCTCGGCCCTCGCCGCCCAGGCGGGGGCGTGGGCGGTCCGCGTCCACGACGTGCCGTCGACCCGGATGGCCCTCGACGTCGTGCGGGCGTGGGAAGCTGGACGCGATGAGTAGCATCCACTCGCGACCGACCGACTCGATCGTGCTGACCGGCCTCCGCGTGCGCGCGAACCACGGCGTCTTCGACTTCGAGCGGGCCGACGGCCAGGACTTCGTCGTCGATGTGACGGCCTGGCTCGACCTGTCCGTCGCCGCTGCCGGCGACGACCTCGGCTCCACCGTCCACTACGGCGAGCTGGCGGAGGAGGTGGTGGCCGCGGTCGAGCGCGACCCGGTCGACCTCATCGAGACGGTCGCGGAGCGCGTGGCAGCGACCGTGCTGGCGCATGAGCCGGTGGACACGGTCGAGGTCACCGTCCACAAGCCGCAAGCGCCGATCACCGTGCCTTTCGGGGATGTCGCGGTGCGCATCGTGAGGAGCCGAGCGTGAGCGCCGCGCCCCTCGGCAAGCCTGTCCGCATGCGGGTCGGGGTGCCCGCCGTGCTCGCGTTCGGGAGCAACCTCGGCGACCGCGCCGCCACCATCCATGCCGCCGTCGACGCGCTGGGGGAGGATCCGGGCATCGACGTGCGGGCGATCTCGCGACTGTACGAGACGCCGGCGCTGAAGCCGGACGGCATCGACGACGCCGCGCCCTCCTACCTGAACGCTGTCGCGCTCGTCCGCACCCTGCTGGAGCCGCTCGACCTGCTGGCCGCGGTGAACGCCGTCGAGGATCGGCTCGGCCGGGTCCGCGCGGAGCGCTGGGGCGACCGGACGATCGACATCGACATCGTGGACTACGACGGGCTCGTCTCCGACGACGATCCCCGCATCGTGCTGCCGCATCCACGCGCTCACGAGCGCGCGTTCGTCCTCGTCCCCTGGCTCGACGTGGATCCGGAGGCGCACCTCGCCGGGTTCGGTCCGGTCGCCGAGCTGGCGGCGCGTGCCGGCGATCCCGTGCAGCTGTGGGAGGACCGCTCGTGAAGCGCACCCGTGCCAGCTCCCTGATCGGTCTCGGCGTCGCCGGGCTCGTCATCGGCTTCCTCGCGGAGCTGGCGGCCTCCTCGATGGGGGTGGCGGTGTTCATCCCGCCGCTCACGCTGCCGATCACGCTCGTCGCCGTCGCGATCATCGTGATCGCGTTCGCGATACCGATCCGCCGCGCCGTGCGGGGGCACACCATCCGTCGCATCGATCCGTTCCAGGCGACCCGGATCGTCGTCCTCGCCAAGGCCTGCGGACTGAGCGGTGGCCTGCTGACCGGGATGGGCGTCGGCGTCGTCTCGTATCTCCTGACGCGCGATGTGCTGCCCGCCGGCAACGCGATCCTCCTCGCCGCGCTGGCCACCGCCGGTGCTGTGATCCTGCTCGTGGCGGGTCTCGTGGCCGAGCTGTTCTGCACCTTGCCTCCCGGCGATGACGACGACCGTACGGAGAATGTGCATGCCCGATCGGATTGACCTGAACGTCGGCGAGTGGCGCCGGGTCTCGCCGAAATACGTGCTCGTCGTCATCGCCAGTACCGTGATCTCCGGGCTGGTGCTGTCGGCCGGCTCCCTGTTCCTGTGGCTGGTCGGCCGCTGGAGCCTCGGCTGGCTGCTGTTGGCCGTCGTGGTGGTGACCACCATCGTCGCGCTCATCATCGCCCCGCGCCGTGCGCGCTCGATCGGCTACCGGCTGCGCGACGATGACCTGCTGTTCCGGCGCGGGATCATGTTCCAGCGATTCGTGTCCGTCCCCTACGGCCGGATGCAGCTGATCGACATCAACCGCGGCCCCGTCAGCCGGATGCTCGGGCTGGCCGATCTCAAATTCGTCACGGCAGCAGCATCCACCGGGGTGATGGTGCCCGGGCTGCCGGAGCCGGACGCCGCCGAGCTGCGCGACCGGCTCGTCGAGCTGGCGGAGAGCAGGCGGGCGGGACTGTGAGCGCGCCGGAGGGCCGGGCGCAGGCAGGCGCCGGCGCGCCGCTGTCGCCGGCCCAGCGCGCGGCCGAGCGGTACACGGACGGCGAGTGGCACCGGCTGCATCCCGCGACGCCCTTGCTTCGCGGCGGCATCGTCTTCATCGCCCTGTTCGGATTCGTGCTCTCCAATCTGCGGGAGCGGCTGATCGGCTTCTTCGTCGGCGCCCCCGACTATGGTGGCGACCCCCTGGACGCGATCTACAACCACGGCTGGGAGGGTTGGGCGCTTCTCGGTGTCGCCGTAGTGCTGCTGCTCTGCTTCGGCGCGTTCTACCTCTCGTGGCGGATGCACACCTTCCGGATCACCGGCGACGCGGTGGAGGTGCGCAGCGGCATCCTGTTCCGGACCCAGCGCAAGGCGCGGCTCGACCGCATCCAGGGCATCAACGTCGTGCGCCCGGTGCTGGCGCGGATCTTCGGGGCGGCGAAGCTCGACGTGTCCGTCGCCGGGCACGACGCGAACGTGCAGCTCGCGTACCTCGGCTCGTCGCTGGCGGACGGGCTCCGTGCGGATGTACTGCGGCTCGCGTCGGGTGTGCAGGCGGCGGAGGCGGCCGCCGCGGACGGGCCGGCCGGCGGTCGTGACGCCGGCGCTGCCGGAGCATCGCGTACAGGCGCAGTGACGGACCTCGTCGGCCGCCGGGTGAACGAGTTCCTCGCCCCGGAGCTGGACCCGAACGCAGCCCCGCCTGCGTCGGTGGTCAAGATCCCGCCGTTCCGTCTGCTGGGGTCCCTCCTGCTGAGCGGCTTCACCGTGTTCGTGCTGGTCGTCGTCGCCTTCCTGGTCTGGGGAGCCGCGAGCGGCGCGCTCTGGCTGCTCATCGTGGTGCTCCCGGGCCTCCTCGGCACGGCGAGCTTCTACCTCAACCGCTTCACCAAGTCCCTGCGCTACTCGATCGCGGGGACACCGGATGGCGTGCGCGTCGGATTCGGCCTGCTGAGCACCAGCAACGAGACGCTGCCGCCCGGCCGCATCCATGCCGTCGAGGTGCTTCAGCCGCTGCTGTGGCGGCCGTTCGGATGGTGGCAGATCCGCATCGACACGGCCGGTCACTCCCGCGAGAAGGGCGCGGCGGGCCAGCCGAACACGACGATGCTGCCGGTCGGCGACGCGGCCGACGTCTCGCGCGTGCTCTCGTTGGTGCTGCCGGGCTTCGCGACGGACGAGCACCGCGAGCTGATCGAGACCGCGATGGTGTCCAGCGGCCGGGACTCGTTCACCGGCAGCCCGCGTCGGGCGGCCTGGATCCGGCCGCTGTCCTGGCAGCGCACGGGCTACCGGTTGGTTGGCGACGCGATCCTGCTGCGTCGCGGCGTCGTCTGGCGGAGCCTCGCGATCGTCCCGCTGGCGCGCCTGCAGAGCCTCGAGCTCTATCAAGGCCCCGTGGATGCGCTGCTCGCGCTCGCGAAGGCGCGCTTCCACACGGTCTCCGGTCCCGTGCATCCCCGGCTGGCCGCGATCGACGCGCCGACCGGGGTGCGGCTGTTCGAGGCGGTATCGGCGCGCGCGGTGGCTGCGGCCGTCGCGGACGCGAGTCACCGGTGGGGCCGCGCCGTCGCACCGACCGCCGCTGCACCGACCGCCGCCGCGCCGCCTGACGTGCCCCGCCCGCCTCAGGCGGACACCCGAACCGAGGAGGAATCCTGATGCAGCCGTCCGCCCGTCCGCCGTCGCAGCGCTCCGGCCGGCTGGGGCTCGGGATCGTCGGCGCAGGCCGGGTCGGTCCGATCCTCGGACTCGCGCTCGCCGGAGCCGGCCACGCGGTCGTCGGCGTCTCCGCCGTCTCCGAGACGAGCCGCGAACGGGCCGAGGGGATGCTGCCCGGAGTGCCGATCCTCGACGTCCCGACGGTGGTGGAGCGCAGCGAGCTGGTCATCCTCGCGGTGCCGGACGCGGAGCTGCCCGCGCTTGTCGCGGGCCTTGCCGCCACCGGCACGTGGCAGCCCGGACAGATCGTCCTGCACACAGCGCCCGGCTTCGGGATCGACGTGCTCCGTCCCGCGGCCGCCGCCGGTGCCATCCCGCTCGCGGTGCATCCGGCGCTGGAGTTCACGGGAACGAGCCTCGACCTCGCCCGCCTCGCCGAGAGCTACTTCGCCGTGACGGCCCCGGCGGCCGTCCTCCCGATCGCGCAGGCACTGGTCGTGGAGATGGGCGGCGAGCCGGTCGTCGTGGACGAGGCCGATCGCCCGGCCTATGCGGAGGCCATCGCGACGGCCACGGCGTTCTCGCGCTCGATCGTCGAGCAGTCGACGGGGTTGCTGAAGGGCATCGGGGTGGAGAACCCGGGATCCTTCCTCAGCTCGCTCATCCGCTCCACGGTGGACAACGCCCTCACCCGGGCGGGCGCGCCGACGCGGCTGGAGCTGGAGGACGTGATCGACGCGCTGCAGGACGAGGCGCCGGGCGCCGGACCGGACGGCGGCGGCCCGGGCGACCCCGGCGATGACGGGCGCGGCTGGTTCCTGCGCGGCGAGTAGCCTGGACGCGGCCGATTCCAGGGCCGAAGGGATGCGCATGCCAGAGATCATCACCACCATCGCCGCGTTGAGGGCACGCGTCGCCGAGGCGCGGCGGAAGGCCGGGCAGGATGGCCCTGCGGATGCCCCGACCGGTCGCGTGGTGCTCGTTCCGACGATGGGCGCGCTCCACGAGGGCCACCTGCGCCTCGTGTCGCAGGCACGCGATCTGGGCGGTCTCGTCGTGGTGTCGATCTTCGTCAATCCGCTGCAGTTCGGGCCGGGGGAGGACCTGGACCGCTACCCGCGCACGCTCGCCGCCGATGTCGCCGCGCTGCAGGATCTCGCCGACATCGTCTTCGCGCCGACGGCCGCCGAGATGTACCCGAAGGGGCCCTCCGAGACGCGAGTCACGGCAGGGGAATCGGGCACGCGCTTCGAGGGAGCCTCCCGTCCGGGACACTTCGACGGCGTCCTGACCGTGGTGTGCAAGCTCTTCAACATCGTGCAGCCCGATGTCGCCGTCTTCGGCCAGAAGGATGCGCAGCAGGCGCACGTGATCGGCCGGATGGTCGAGGATCTCGACCTGCCCGTGTCGATCGTCCTGGTGGATACGGTGCGCGAGCCGGACGGCCTGGCCCGTTCCAGCCGCAACCGTTACCTCGTCGCCGAGGACCGCGCGGCAGCGGTGACGCTCTCGCAGGCGCTCGCCGCGGGCTCTGCTGCAGCCGGGCACGGGGTCGCGGCGGCGCTCGAGGCCGCCCGGGCGCGCGTCGAGGCGGAGCCAGCGGTTAAGCTGGACTATCTCGCGATCGTCGACCCGGAAACCTTCCGCGAAGCGTCGCCTGATCACCACGGTCCCGCTCTGATGCTGATCGCCGCTCGGGTCGGCACCACCCGGCTGATCGACAACCAGCGCCTCACGACGTGACCGCGGAAGCTGCACCGGCACCACCCTGTGAAGGCCACCCGAACGCCACCCCGAACGGAAAGACACCGATGACCGACGCGCAGACCACCGCGGCCGCACCCGGCGACGACCAGCTCAGCGACGACCAGCTGAGCGAGGACGAGGTCAGCGAGCAGAAGGCGGTCCGGCTCGGCAAGCGCGAGCGTCTGCTCGCGGAGGCCGAGAACGCCGGCGGCGGGGCCTATCCCGTGCAGGTTCCGGTCACCACGACGATCCCGGCCGTCCGCGCGAAGTGGGAGCACCTGCAGCCCGACGAGGGATCCGGCGAGGCCGTCGGCATCGCCGGCCGCGTGGTGCACCTGCGCAACACCGGGAAGCTGTGCTTCGCCGTGCTGCAGGCAGGCGACGGCTCCCGCATCCAGGTGATGGTCTCGCTCGCCGAGGTGGGCGAGGAGTCGCTGAGCGCCTGGAAGGAGCTGGTCGACCTGGGCGACCACGTCTTCGTCTCCGGAGAGGTCGTCTCCAGCCGTCGCGGCGAGCTGTCGGTGATGGCCCGGGAGTGGACGATCGCCGCCAAGGCGCTGCTTCCGCTGCCGAACCTCCACAGCGAGCTGAGCGAGGAGACCCGCGTCCGCGCCCGGTACCTCGACCTCATCGCCCGCGATCAGGCGCGTGCGACCGTGCTCGACCGTGCCAAGACCGTCGCCAGCCTCCGCAGCACCTTCGCCGAGCGCGACTTCGTCGAGGTCGAGACGCCGATGCTGCAGGTCATGCACGGCGGCGCCTCCGCTCGTCCGTTCGTCACGCACTCGAACGCCTTCGACACCGACCTGTACCTGCGGATCGCACCGGAGCTGTACCTCAAGCGCGCGGTGGTCGGCGGAATCGACCGGGTGTTCGAGATCAACCGCAACTTCCGCAACGAAGGCGCCGACTCCACTCACTCGCCCGAGTTCGCCATGCTCGAGGCCTACCAGGCCTACGGCGACTACACCTCGATCGCCGATCTCACGCAGACGCTGATCCAGGATGCGGCGGTCGCGGTCTCCGGTTCGCACGTCGTCACCTGGGCCGACGGCACCGAGTACGACCTCGGCGGCCAGTGGGACCGCATCCGGATGTACGACAGCCTGTCGGACGCGGTCGGCGAGGAGATCACGCCCGAGACGCCGATCGAGCGCCTTCGCGAACTGGCGGCCGTCGCCGGCATCGAGATCGAGCATCCACTGCCCGGCAAATACGTCGAGGAACTGTGGGAGCACCACGTCAAGACCGACCTCGTGCGTCCGACCTTCGTGATGGACTTCCCGGTCGACACCAGCCCATTGGTGCGCGCCCACCGCTCGCGCGAAGGCGTCGTCGAGAAGTGGGACCTCTACACGCGCGGCTTCGAGCTCGCGACCGGCTACTCGGAGCTCGTCGATCCGGTCGTCCAGCGCGAGCGGTTCATCGAGCAGGCCAAGCTCGCCGCGGCAGGCGACAACGAGGCCATGCGGCTGGACGAGGAGTTCCTGCGCGCCCTCGAGTTCGGGATGCCACCGACCGGCGGCATGGGGATGGGCATCGACCGCCTGTTGATGGCCCTCACCGGCCTCGGCATCCGCGAGACCATCCTGTTCCCGCTGGTGAAGTAGTGCCGCGAGGACCGGCGGTGGGCGGCGCCGCGTCGCCGCTGCACCCGGCGGGTTTCACAGGCAGCGGAGTTAGCATGGAGGCGCTATGAACGACGTCATCGGCGGTATCCTCTGGGCGCTTGCACCGACCGTGCTGGTCGGCCTGCTGTTCTGGGCCATCATGCGCGCGATCGTGCGCGCCGACCGCGACGAGCGGCGGGCCTACACCCGCCTGGAGGCCGAGGAACGCGCCCGTCGAGGTCTCTCGCCCAAGTCCTGACCGCATGTCCAGACGCCGGAGCGCCGGTCCGCTACGGTAATGCCGGGGGACGCACCCGCGTTCCGCTGCGGCAGGCGAGGGGATGCGTGCATGGACACGGGCTTCTGGGTCTCGTTCTCCATCGTCGTCGCCCTGCTCGTCGACTTCGTGATCCGCGTGCTCGCGATCATCATCGTCCCGCGCAACCGCAAGCCCACCTCGGCGACCGCCTGGTTGCTGGCGATCTTCCTCATCCCGTACTTCGGCATCCTGTTCTTCCTGCTCATCGGCAGCTACAAGCTCCCGAAGAGCCGGCGGAAGAAGCAGGACGAGATCAACCGCTTCATCATCGACAGCACCGAGGGAATTGAGCGCGTTCGCCGCGACCATCCGTGGCCGCCGTGGCTGGAGGGTGTGGTCGAGCTCAATCGCAAGCTCGGCGCGATGCCCCTGGTCGGCGGCAACCGGGCGTCTTTGAACGGCGACTACCAAGGGTCTCTCGATGCGATGGCGAACGAGATCCGGGGCGCTCGCCGATACGTGCATGTCGAGTTCTACATCCTCACGCTGGATGCGACGACCGCTCCGCTCTTCGACGCCCTGGAGCAGGCCGTCCAGCGTGGCGTGACCGTTCGCGTGCTGCTGGATCACATCGCCTCCCTGCGCACGCCGGATTACCGGCGCACCATCAAGCGGCTCACGGCGATGGGCGCGAAGTGGCGTCTGATGCTGCCGATCCAGCCCTTCCGAGGGAGGTATCAGCGGCCCGACCTGCGCAACCACCGGAAGCTGCTCATCGTGGATGGGCGCGTCGCCTTCATGGGCTCGCAGAACATCATCGATCGCAGCTACAACAAGCGGGCGAACCGCCGGCGCGGCCTGAAGTGGAAGGAGCTGATCGTCCGGCTGGAGGGACCGATCGTCGCCGGCCTCAACGCCATCTTCATCACGGACTGGTACAGCGAGACCGACGAGCTGCTCCGTCGTGAGACCGAGCCGATCACCGATGAGATCGAGCCTGCGGACCTGGATGCGCAGGTCGTGCCGTCCGGGCCCGGATTCGCCGGTGAGAACAACCTCCGCCTCTTCCTCGCCCTGCTGTACTACGCGCAGACGCGCATCGTCATCACGTCGCCGTACTTCGTCCCCGACGAGTCGATGCTGATGGCGATCACCTCGGCCGTGCAGCGCGGGATCTCCGTCGACCTGTTCGTCTCGGAGATCGGCGACCAGGCCCTCGTCTACCATGCGCAGCGTTCGTACTACGAGGCGTTGCTGCGCGCCGGCGTGCGGATCTGGATGTACAAGGCGCCCTACATCCTGCACGCCAAGCACTTCACGATCGACGACGACGTCGCCGTGATCGGTTCGAGCAACATGGACATGCGCTCCTTCCAGCTCAACATGGAGGTCTCGCTCATGGTGCGCGGACACTCCTTCGTCGAGGAGATGCGGAAGGTCGAGGACGGCTACCGGATGGAGAGCCGCGAGCTCACCCTCGACGAATGGATGAAGCAGCCGCTGCGCTCGACCGTCCTCGACAACCTGGCACGGTTGACCTCGGCCCTCCAGTAGCCGGTCCGTTCGCTCTCTTCGCAGGCTCTCACCTTGCTATCCGTAGTTTTATCGGTAACAATGAACGGAAATCTCATACTGTTATCGAGAACAGTTCGGCCTTCGGAGCAAGGAAGCACCTCCCGGCCGGTGAGTGACCCCAAAGGAGAGGTTATGAAGAGAGAGACCGCACGCCGGTCCATCGCCAGCGCGATCGTCGCGCTGGCCATCGTCGCCGCCACCGCCGTATCGGCACAGGGGTACAGCCCCACGCCCGGCACCATCTATCAGTTGCCGTCGAACCAGGCCTGCCTGAAGGGCCGTGGCAATTGCGCCATCTATCCGAAGGCGGCGCAGCTCACCAGCGGGCGGCTCGTCGCCTCGTTCGAGCAGTCCACCGTCCCGGCCTCGGGGAGCGCGGTCGGGCAGACCTTGCCGGTGTACAAGAGCGACGACGACGGCACGACGTGGCAACTCCTCTCGCAGGTGCAGGCACCCGCGTATCTCTCGAGCGATCCGTCCGTCGCCAAGTACACGAGCGCCTGGACGAACCCGTACCTGTATGTGCTTCCGCAGCAGGTCGGCGCGCTCGCCGCCGGCACGCTGGTTCTGGCGGCCGTCGTCTCGGGCGACGACGAGTACTACCTGGAGCAGAAGGCGGCGAACGCTAACTGGACGCCGACCAACGACGGCGACCGCAAGGACCTGGCGATCGCGCTCTACTCGAGCACCGACAGCGGCGCATCCTGGACCTTCCGGAACATCGTGACCGGCGGTAGCTGGCAGGGCGGGAGCGCCGGCGCGATCGGTGTCAACGTGTCTGCGGCCAACACCTACAAGCAGGTGGACCCGGCGTGGGAGCCGTACCTCATGGTCTACAACGGCCAGCTCGTCGCCTACTACTCGGATGAGAACGACTTCACGGGATACAACACCACCACCGGTGTACCCACCGTCGACCCGAACAACGCGACCGCCACCGATTCCGATGGTCAGATCCTCGCCCACCGCACCTGGGACGGCACGAGCGCGAGCTGGAGCGGGCCTGTGGTCGACGTCTCAGGCACCACCGTCACCCTGGCGGGCGGAAAGACGGAGATCGGTGGAGGCCGGCCGGGCATGGCCAACGTCGTTCAGACCTCGGACGGCAAGTGGATGCTGACCTACGAGTACTGGGGTGGCGGAGACAACGTCCGCTACAAGGTCGCCAGCGATCCGCTCCACTTCTTCTCGGTCGGAGGCGCCGCAGGGACCGGCATCACCACCCTTCCTGTCACGACGGGAACCGGGGCGCTCGCCACCGGCGGAAGCCCCGTGCTGGTCCGCCTTCCGGACGGTCGGATCCTCTTCAATGCGGCCGGGAGCGGAAACGTCTGGATGAACGCGTCCGGGAGCAGCACGGCGTCCTGGACGGCGTATCAGACCACCATGCCCGGTGCCTACAGCCGAAACCTCACCTACGATGCCACCACCGGTCGCGTCGTGATCCTCGCCAACCAGGGGACCTCGACCATCATCAACGCCGACATCGACTTCGGCCATTCGACCGGCACCTACTACCAGATCGTGAACAAGCTCACGGGCCAGGTGATCGGGACGACGAACAACACGACCGACGCGAACATCGGCAACGCCGATTCTCCGGACGTTCGCCTGGAGGCGGCCGGCTCGGCAGCCAATCCCGACACCCAGCTGTGGCACGTCACGACCAAGTCGGATGGCAATGTCACCCTCCTGAACAAGTCGGGCGGCCGCGCGGCGGAGATCTGGACGGGGAACGCAACCCAAGGGCAGCAGATCGGCCAATGGGTGGACAACACCGCTACAGGGTTGTTCACCATGGTCACGAAGAGCAACGGATACGTCTACTTCCAGAGTGTCCAGAACCGCTCGCTCTATCTGACCGGTTCGACCGCAGGAGCCAAGCTCAGCCTCCAGCCGTCGGACAACGGGGCCGGCTCACAGGACTGGCAGCTCGTCGCCAAGTAGCTGTCTGTGCGGCGGCGCCGGCCCGAACTCTGTGCCGGCGCCGCCGTGCCCTCCTTACGAGTCAGGCGGCTTGCAGCTCGCTGACCCGCCGCACTTCGCACCAGCCGTCAGCTGCCAGGGCGAGGCGTTCGTCGGCGGTCACCAGTGGGAGGTCCAGCAGGTGAGCGAGCGCCACGTACATCGCGTCGTACGCGCTCAGGTTGTCTCGCCAGCGCCACGCCTCCATCCACAGAGGTTCGTGTTCCATCCGCATGATCTCCAGGCGGTAGAACTCGAGCGTCACCTGCTCGAGCGCTTGGGCCTCCTCCGGGTGCTGGATCGCGCGGCGACGCATCGCGCTCAGGAATTCCGGATCGAGGAGGTGGGGCGCCACGAGGATGCTGTCGGCCAGTTCTCCGCCCTCCTCGAACGCCGTGATGGCGTCCGTCGTCAGAAGTTCGACCAGTGCGCTGCAGTCCATCACCGCCGCGATCATCGGCTGTCCCGATCTTCTCGAATGCCCTGCACGACCTCATCCAGCGGGATGTCGAGACGAGGACGATCGAACACGGCTGCCATCGCTTGGCCCTCGGCTTGCACCCGGTGCGCCGCCGTCACCTCGCGCCAGCGTTCTTCGATGCGCAGCTTCTCTGCGATGCGGGTCAACTCCCTTCGCAGATATTCGGAGTAGGACAACCCTTTGGCCGCCGCAGCCCCCTTGAGGCGGTCATTGACTGCCGGATCCAGATCTCGTACTTGCACGGTAACTCCCATATCGCCAGCTTAGCGTCGAGTGCATGAAAAACCTAGCGGTTTGCATGCATGGTGGGTCCATTCTCCCGGTGCTCCACCGTCTCGGCGCGACACCGAAGGGAATCTGTGGAGAGATCATCCAGCCGGCTGACTGTGCATAACGACTGCGTCCTGTTCTCAGGGGTCAACGACGCAGAGGTACGGCCATGTCCTGAAAACAGGGCATGGCCGCACGGACTACGGGGTACCTCCCGCGAGGTCAGGCGCGACGAGTGCGGAGGCGGCGACGCAGCACCAGCAGGATCGTCGCGACGAGCAGGAGCGCACCGGCGCTTGCGATGATCGCCCAGGCTGAGGCCGGGCTCGACGTCGCTACGGCGCCGCCGGTGTTCACGAGTGCCGCGAAGGGGGTCGTGTCGGAAGCTGTCGTCGCGGGCGCCGGCGTGGTCGTCGACGAGGCCGGGAGCGTGGAGCCGGCCGGCGTGGTGGGGGTCGTCGGGGTCGTCGGCGTGGTCGGGGTCGTCGGTGTGGTGGGCGTGTTCGGGGTCGTCGGTGTCGTCGGGTTCGTCGGCGTGCTCGGTGTGTCCGACCCCGTGCTCGGCTCGGAAGGCACCGTGCCACCCTCCGTGCAGGTATCGATGTGCCCGGTGAAGGGGAAGTAGTGCTCCTCCGACCCGCCGAGCTCGGCCGAAGCGACGATCGCAGTGCCCTGCAGGTTGGCGCTGGTCTTCGTGTACTGGGCGTCGGGGGCGAGGATCGAGCCGTCGATGGAGTCGCCGCCCTGGGTGATCGAGGTCACGTCCGCGAGGTTGAACAGGATGCCGTGCGGGTCTCGCGCGCCGGCCATGGTCAGTGAGAGCGTGACAGGGGTGGACCCGGTGACGTTCACGATGAGGGGGTTGTCCGGGCTCGGCGCCACGGAACCGCCGAAGGTGATGGCGGAGATCGACGACAGCTGGGCGGCCGTCAGGTTCCAGAAGTTCACTCCGGGAGTGAGGTCAACATTCGCGCTTCCGTACGCGATCGCCGGGTCGATGATGTGGCCCGTGCCGCAGCCGGCCGTTGCGGCGGCGGCGACCTGAGCGCTCGCCGCGACCGCCTTCGCCGGGGAGAAGGTCGACGCGAACACTCCCGGAGCGGCCACGGGCGACGTCTGCCGGTGGCTCGATGCGATCGCCGGGGTGCTGCCGTAGCCTGCACCGGCGGCGACCACCTGGGTGTTGACCATGGCGTTGTTCTGATCAACGTCCAGCGCGTCCGCGTTGCTGAGGTCGCCGATCCGGATCGCGCCGCTGCTGTTGATGCGAAGCGTGCCGCTGGAGCCGGCGAAGTCCACGCGTCCGCCGGTCAGGAGGGCGGTCGGAGTCGCGGCGCTGAAGGAGACGTTGGTGCCGGTGAAGGTCAGCGTTCCCGCGGTGGCAACGGGGCCTTCGCTTTCGGCGTGGATGGTCGTGTCGCCGAACGAGACGACGTTCCAGTCGGTGTAATCGGCCAGCGGGTTCACGGTCGACGAAGTGGTGGCGAGCGCCGGGGACGCGGCGATCAGGCCGCCTCCCAGCGTGAGGGCCAGGGCGGGCAGGGTGAGGGCGGCCGCGCGGAGAGCGCGGCCCTTTCGGGTGGAGGCGTGCGCCATTGTTCGGGATTTCCTTCGGGTGGATGTCGGGCCTCCGCCTCGCGCGACAACGCCGGGAGGTTGGGCCGGAAGGGGCTTCGGGCCCCGCTTCCGACAAAGAGACGGACAGATCGCCGATTTATGACGCGAGTTCTGGCAAATATTTCAGCCGCGAGGGCGGAGACGCACCGTCGGCAGCTCGGGCGCGGGCAGCGGCGCCCCGTCGTAGCCGGCGACCGTGCCGAATCGCCCTGCCGGATCGGCGCCGGAGATCACCTCGCTCTGCCAGTCCGCACGCGACGCAACGATCTCGTCGTGGCTGCGGCCGATGAAGTTCCACCACATGACGATCTGCTCGCGGAGAGGCTCACCCCCGAGCAGCACCAGTCGCGCCGCGGACCCGGCGTGGACGGTGACGGACTCTCGCCCAGGACAGAGGTAGGCGAGGTGCGAAACCGGCACGTCCATCCCCTCCACCGTCACATCGCCGGAGTCGACCAGGATGCCGTGCTCGAACGACACGTCCAACGGCAGCTCGGTGGTCGTCCCTGCGGGAACCAGGATCTCCGCCCCGACGAGCGGCGAGAACACGGTCGCAGCCGTACCGCTGCCGGCCAGCGACCCGACGAACGTCCTCACGGTCGCCGCGCCGATCCTGCCCGCGACAGGGGTGTGGTGCTCGAAGAACGGCGCCACCTCCCGGGAGGCGGACGGCAGCGCGACCCAGAGCTGGACGCCGTGCAATCGCGTCGTCTCCGCCGTCGAGACCTCCGAGTGGCTGATCCCGCGCCCGGCGACCATCAGATTGAGCTCGCCCGGCCGGACCAGCGCGTGACTCCCGACGCTGTCGCGATGGTCGATCTCGCCCTCGAAGAGCCAGCTGACCGTCTGCAGGCCGGTGTGGGGATGCGGCGGGACGCGCATCCCGCCGGTCACCGACACGTCGTCCGGGCCGTAATGGTCGATGAAGCACCAGCCGCCGATGAGCGACCGGCGGCGTTGTGGGAGCGTGCGGCGGACGGTCATCGCCCGGGGTCCGCCGAGGGGGACATCCCTCGGTTCGAGGATCTCCACACGCGTGTCCGTGAGCACGGCGGACGACGCCAGCAGCTCTGCGGGATCGCGCTCCAGGTTGCTCATACCGGCATCCTAGGCGTGGGCCGGCCGGCTCGGAGCGGTGCTTCCTAGAATGGTCCCGTGCCCCGCACCGTGACTCGACTCCTGCCCGCCGTGGCCGCCCTCGCCGTCGTCTTCGCGCTCGCCGGATGCAGCGCTGCGGCGGGCAAGCCGGTCGCGGACTACGCGGGCGAGCCGAAGGGCGTCCGGCCACCGGCGAGCAGCGCGGGAGGCGCATCCTGGGCCGCCTGGTTGAAGGACGGTGCGCAGGTCGCCATCGTCCTCTACGGCAGCTCCTCCTGCCCACCGAAGGTCGCGAGCATCGCCGCGACCGGGGACGACAGGATCACCGCAACGCCCGCCCCGGCGCCGGGCGGCATCTGCACCCGCGACTACGTGCCGCACACCACGGTGTTCACGACGCCCGACCGGATCACGAAGACCGCGCAGGTTTCGGTCGTCCTGCCGGACGCCACGCTCACGCTGCCCGCCCGCCAGGGCTGAGCCCGCCTGCTGCGGCTGAGCCCGCTCCCGGCGTCGGCCGGAACGACACGTCACGCCCACGGCGAACAGGCCCACACGAGCCGGAACCGGTGGTTACTCTCGATGTATCGACGCCGAACCTGCAACGGTGTCGAACGAGGAGTTGACATGTTCGAGAGATTCACCGACCGAGCCCGCCGGGTCGTCGTCTTGGCCCAGGAAGAGGCCAAGATGCTCAACCACAACTACATCGGGACGGAGCACATCCTGCTCGGCCTGATCCACGAGGGCGAGGGCGTCGCCGCGAAGGCGCTCGAGTCGCTCGGCATCTCGCTGGACGCCGTCCGCGAGCAGGTCCAGGACATCATCGGTCAGGGCCAGCAGCAGCCGACCGGGCACATCCCGTTCACTCCGCGCGCCAAGAAGGTGCTGGAGCTGAGCCTGCGGGAGGCCCTCCAGCTCGGCCACAACTACATCGGCACCGAGCACATCCTGCTCGGCCTCATCCGCGAGGGCGAGGGCGTCGCAGCCCAGGTGCTCGTGAAGCTGGGCGCCGACCTCAACCGGGTGCGCCAGCAGGTCATCCAGCTTCTCTCCGGCTATCAGGGCAAGGAGCAGGTCCAGGTCGGAGGCAACGATCAGACCACCGCGCAGGCCGGTAGCCAGATCCTCGACCAGTTCGGTCGCAACCTGACGCAGGCCGCGCGCGACAACAAGCTCGACCCGGTGATCGGACGCGAGAAGGAGATCGAGCGCGTCATGCAGATCCTGTCGCGCCGCTCCAAGAACAACCCCGTGCTGATCGGTGAGCCGGGCGTCGGGAAGACGGCCGTCGTCGAGGGGCTCGCCCAGGCGATCGTCCGGGGCGACGTCCCGGAGACGCTGAAGGACAAGCAGCTCTACACGCTCGACCTCGGCTCCCTTATCGCCGGATCCCGGTACCGCGGCGACTTCGAGGAGCGCCTGAAGAAGGTCACCAAGGAGATCCGCACCCGCGGCGACATCATCACCTTCATCGACGAGATCCACACGCTCGTCGGCGCGGGTGCCGCCGAGGGCGCGATCGACGCGGCCAGCATCCTCAAGCCGCTCCTGGCCCGTGGTGAGCTGCAGACCATCGGCGCGACCACGCTCGACGAGTACCGCAAGCACTTCGAGAAGGATGCCGCGCTCGAGCGCCGGTTCCAGCCCATCCAGGTGGCGGAGCCGTCCCTGCCTCACGCGATCAACATCCTGAAGGGGCTGCGCGACCGCTACGAGGCGCACCACAAGGTGTCCATCACCGACGGCGCCATCGTCGCCGCGGCGAACCTCGCCGACCGCTACATCCAGGACCGGTTCCTGCCGGACAAGGCCATCGACCTGATCGACGAGGCCGGCGCCCGCCTGCGCCTGTCGATCCTGTCGGCTCCGCCGGAGCTGCGGGAGTTCGACGACAAGATCGCCGCCGTCCGCTCACAGAAGGAAGCCGCGATCGAGGACCAGGACTTCGAGAAGGCCGCCAGCCTGCGCGACGAGGAGAAGAACCTCCTCGGCGAGCGGCTGCGCCTCGAGAAGCAGTGGCGTTCGGGCGACGTCAAGACCACGGCTGAGGTCGACGAGGGCCTGATCGCCGAGGTGCTCGCACAGGCGACCGGCATCCCGGTGTTCAAGCTCACCGAGGAGGAGTCGGCACGGCTCGTCTACATGGAGAAGGCCCTGCACCAGCGTGTCATCGGTCAGGAGGAAGCCATCTCGGCGCTCTCCAAGACGATCCGCCGCACCCGCGCCGGCCTGAAGGACCCGAAGCGTCCCTCCGGCTCGTTCATCTTCGCCGGCCCGACCGGTGTCGGTAAGACGGAGCTGGCCAAGGCGCTCGCGGAGTTCCTGTTCGACGACGAGTCGGCGATGATCTCGCTCGACATGTCGGAGTACGGCGAGAAGCACACCGTCTCGCGGCTGTTCGGTGCCCCTCCCGGGTTCGTCGGCTTCGAGGAGGGCGGCCAGCTCACCGAGAAGGTCCGCCGCAAGCCGTTCAGCGTCGTGCTGTTCGACGAGATCGAGAAGGCGCACCCGGACATCTTCAACTCGCTGCTCCAGATCCTGGAGGAGGGACGCCTGACGGATGGCCAGGGACGCGTCGTCGACTTCAAGAACACGGTGATCATCATGACCACCAACCTCGGCACGAAGGACATCTCCGGCGGCCCCGTCGGGTTCCAGATCGAGGGCGACACGCAGACCGGCTACGACCGGATGCGCGGCAAGGTCTACGAGGAGCTCAAGAAGAACTTCAAGCCCGAGTTCCTGAACCGCGTCGACGAGATCATCGTGTTCCCGCAGCTGGACAAGAAGGAGCTGCTGCAGATCGTCGACCTGTTCATCAAGCGCCTCTCGACCCGCCTGCTCGACCGCGACATGACCATCGAGCTGACCCTCCCGGCCAAGGAGCGGCTGATCGATGTCGGGTTCGACCCGACACTCGGCGCCCGTCCGCTGCGCCGCGCGGTCCAGCACGAGATCGAGGACCGGCTGAGCGAGAAGATCCTGCACGGCGAGCTGAACTCCGGCGACCACGTCCACGCGGACTTCACGGATGGCGAGTTCGTCTTCACGACGACCGCCCGCCAGGAGCCGATCGGCGCCGGGATCAACTCGACGGCTGCGATCGGCACCGGTCCGGCGTCACCGGATCTCGCTGCCAACAGCTGACGTACCGTTCGATCGGGCCGGTCTCTTCGGAGGCCGGCCCTTTCGGCGTCTGTGGGGTCGGCGTCCGGACGCGGGCCGCTGCCTCTCTCGGCGACCGGGCCGCGC
Organism: Leifsonia sp. HAY1-4F; assembly: GCF_056755275.1. Taxonomy (NCBI): domain Bacteria; kingdom Bacillati; phylum Actinomycetota; class Actinomycetes; order Micrococcales; family Microbacteriaceae; genus Leifsonia; species Leifsonia sp. HAY1-4F. Next base: position 13,962 of record NZ_JBNDHX010000012.1, on the reverse strand, counting down.
CGGGGGAGGGCCGGCGATCGGTAGGGTGGAACGGTGAGCGACAGCGGACCAGGGTTCAGTATCCGGCGGGCGCGGACGGATGACGTCCAGGGCATCCAGGAACTCGTCGGGCCGCTCGTGCAGCGACGCATCCTCCTCGGCAAGGAGACGGTGACCTTCTACGAGGCGGTGCAGGAGTTCCGCGTGGCGGAGGACGCCGAGGGGCGCCTGATCGGCTGCGGAGCGCTGCACGTGATGTGGAAGGACTTGGGCGAGGTGCGCACTCTCGCCGTCTCCGAGGACTGGCTCGGGCGGGGCGTCGGTCACGCCCTCCTGGCCCGGCTGGAGGAGGATGCCCGCGAGCTCGGCCTGGACCGGCTGTTCTGCCTGACCTTCGAGGTGGGCTTCTTCGCGCGGAACGGGTTCGAGGACATGGGTGCTGAAGCCGTCGATCCTCAGCTCTACGCGGAGCTGGTGCGCTCGAACGACGAAGGTGTGGCGGAGTTCCTCGACCTCGCGCGGGTGAAACCCAACACCCTCGGGAACACGCGAATGCTGAAGCACCTGGCGAGCACTCGCTGAAGGCCGGGCGCGCCTGACGGGCGCATCGCCGGGCCGTCGTTATAGTGCGGGCATGTCGACGATCAAGCGCCCGGTCGGCCCGCAGCCGAGCAGCGTCTACTGGCGTCGCCGGCTCATCGTCCTTCTCGGTGTGATCGCCGTGGTGGTCGTCATCGTGCTCATCGTCGTCCGGCCCGGTTCCTCGAGCGGCGAGCCCGCCAGCCACCGTTCTGGTGCGGGCAGTACGAGCTCTCCGACGGCGGCGGCGACGGCCGCTCCGCACGCCGCGGCGACGACTATCCCGACCACGAGCGCCTCTGCCGACGGCCAGCCGTGCAAGCCCGCCGACATCACGGTGGAGGCGGTCACCGACAAGGACGTCTACGCGGCAGGTGAGCTGCCGCAGTTGTCGGTGGCGCTGACCAACACGGGTTCGAAAGCCTGCACCATCGACGCCGGGACGGCGCAGCAGGTGTTCACCATCACGAGCGGTGCCGAGGTCTACTGGAAGTCGACGGACTGCCAGACCGGAAAGGTGGATGCGGTGGTGCTGCTCCAGCCGGCCAAGACCATCTCGTCGAAGGTGCCGATCACCTGGGACCGGACGCGCTCAGACCCGTCCACGTGCCAGGCGAAGCGCGAGCAGGTCCCGGCGGCGGGCGCCTCGTATCACCTCGAGACGACGGTCTCGGGGATCAAGAGCGCGCAGACGAAGCAGTTCATTCTGAAGTGACGCGGCGCGTGTAGGCGCCTTCGATCTCTCGCACCTCGACCCCTGAGCCGTGCCGGGTCGCGGGATTGCGGCGCGCGATGGCGACCGCAGCATCCAGGTCGGGTGCTTCGATGATGCCGATGCCGCCGACCAGCTCTTTGCTCTCGGTGTACGGTCCGTCGGTGATCCCGCTCCCGCGGATCGATCGGGCGGACGCAGCCGAGGTGAGGGCGTAGGCGGCGGTGAGGGCGCCGGAGCGGATCAGGTCTGCCGAGTGCTCGTCGTGTTCGGCGAGTTCGGCGGCGTCGTGGTCGGCGGTGGTGTCGTAGTAGATGAAGATGGCGTACTGCGGCATGGTCGTTCCTTCCGGCGATGGATGTTCTCACCAGGACGTCGGACGGGTGGGGCGGAATTCGACGAACTGCTCAGAAGGCTGCGTCGAGTTCGCGTTCACGGTCCGTCGATGCGGCGGTGAACGCCAGACGGAGGGCTTCGCGGATCGATGCGCTGCGGTCGTCGACGCGTGTGGCGAAGCCGAGACGCGCGGCTTCCGCCGTGCGCTGCTTTCCGCTGACGACGGGACGGATCTCGCCGGCGAGGCTGATCTCGCCGAAGGCGGCGAGGGTATGCGGGATGGGACGGTCGCTCGCCGCGGATGCGATCGCGAGCGCGATGGCGAGGTCGGCACCGGGCTCGGACAGCCGGACTCCTCCGACCGTCGACACGTAGACGTCCTTGTCGCCGAGCCGGATGCCGGCGCGCCGTTCGAGGACGGCCAGCAGCATCGCGACGCGGGACGCATCCACACCGTTCGTGACCCGGCGCGGGTTGGGCGCCGTCGTCGCCACGACGAGCGCCTGCACCTCGACGGGCAACGGCCGCCGGCCTTCCATCGCGACCGTCACGCAGGTCCCGGAGACGGGGGTGGTGTTGCGGCTGAGGAAGAGCCCGCTCGGATCGGGAACCTCGGCGATGCCCTCGCCGGTCATCTCGAAGCAGCCGACCTCGTCGGTGGGGCCGAAGCGGTTCTTGAGAGCGCGGATGAACCGCAGAGCGGTCTGCCGGTCGCCCTCGAACTGGCACACCACATCCACAAGGTGCTCCAGCAGGCGGGGACCGGCGATCGAGCCGTCCTTCGTGACATGGCCGACGATCACCACCGGAAGGTCCCGTTCTTTCGCGATCCGGATGAGCGCGCTCGCCACCTCGCGCACCTGGCTGGGTCCGCCGGCGATGCCGTCCGTGGATCCGTTGGACACGGTCTGGACCGAGTCCACGATGACGAGAGCCGGGTCGACCGCGTCGATCTGCGCGATGATCGTCGCCAGGTCGGTCTCGGAGGCCAGGAACAGCTCGTCGTGGACGGCGTCGGTGCGCTCGGCGCGCATCCTCACCTGGCTCACCGACTCCTCGGCGCTCACATACAGCACCCGCCTGTTGGCCTGTGCCGCTCGGGAGGCGACCTCGAGCAACAGCGTCGACTTGCCGACCCCCGGCTCGCCGCTGAGCAGGATCGCCGCGCCCGGAACGATCCCGCCGCCGAGCACGCGGTCGAACTCCCCGATACCGCTCGGCCGCCGGTGAGCGTTGTCGGCCCGGATGTCGGTGATCGAGCGTGCCTCCCGGCCGGCCGCGATCGTCACCGGCTTGATCGCCCGGAGCACGCCCGTCGGCTGCGCGGTCTCGGCGACCGTTCCCCAGGCCTCGCAGTCCGGACAACGGCCGACCCACTTGGCCGTGGACCAACCGCATTCGGAGCAGCGGTAGTTGATAGACGCCTTCGGCACGGCACCTCCTCGATCGGGCTCAACACTACGGGCGGCCACCGTCATTGCCGGAAGGATCGCGGCGACCTGTGGACATCTCCCGCGATCGCGATGCTGTGAGCATTTCTTCCGGGTCACGCGGGGGCGGCGGCGCCGCCGTGCGCGGTCTCGTGGAGACCTCCCCAATGTCGGTACCCGCGTGCACAATGGGCCGCATGGCTGCTCGCACCTTCACCCTCCGCTCCGGCCGCGTCGTCGGACTCACCGGTTTCGGCGACGCCGACGCCGAGCGACTCGTGATCTTCTGCCACCCGGCTCCCGGCGCCTCCGGCTTCGACCCCGATCCGGACGCCTCGACCACGAGCCGAGCGCACGTCGTCTCGCTCGACCGGCCGGGTTACGGCTCCAGCGATCCCTGGCCACACGGCACGTGGCCCAGCATCACGCAGGCGGCGGACGACATCGCGGAGTACGTGCGCTCCGTCGTCCTCGCGGAGTCGGTGATCGGCGTCAGCCGTCCCCGCACGGTCGGCATCGTCGGGTGGTCCGCCGGAGGTCGCGTGGCCCTCGCATTCGCTGCGCGCCATCCGCAGCTCGTCGACCGGGTCGCCATCGTCGGAACGCCCGCTCCGAACGACGCCGTACCGTGGATCGACCCGCAGTTGCAGGCGCTCTCGGACCAGCTGGGCGCACTCGCCCCCGACGAGGCGATCGACCGTCTGAGCGGGATGCTGCAGGGCCAGGTGGATGCCGTGCGGGCGGCCACTCAGCCCGACGAGGTGCCCGTCGAGTTCATCGGAATCGGCGCGGTGGATGAGCAAGCGTTGGCGCGTCGCGGCGTCCGCGACCGCCTCGGCCGCATGCTGATGGATGCGTTCCGCCAGGGTGCGCGTGGTGTGGCCGCCGACATCCTGAGCTACACCGCACGTCCCTGGGGCTTCGACCCGGCGGAGGTGAAGGCCAAGACGCTCATCGTCTCAGGCCAGGCGGATGCGCTCGCCGGCGTGGCGCACGGCTCCTGGTATCAGCGTGCTCTGCCCGATGCGGAGCTCGAAGTGGTGCCCGGCGTCGGGCACCTGGCGATCGTGCCGGCCTGGGACCGGCTCCTCACCCACCTCGCCCCGGCGGAGGTCACGCGCTGACGGTCCGGCGATCAGCGGGGCCGGCGGATGCGTGGCCGTCCCGTGGATACAGCTCCCGTGCCCGGGCGGTCACCGTGGGCAGGAATGCCGACGCCCACACTCGGTAGCCATGGTCGTTCGGGTGGAAGAGGTCCTCGGCGAACTGCGTGAGCGCGCCGCGCAGCCCCTGCCGCCGCATGGTGGCGTGGAGGGGCGCGACGACGAGTCCGCGCGCGGCGGCTTCCTCACGGAGGATGCGGTTGCCCTCCGCGACGAGCCGCTCGTTCCGCGGCAGGTAGAAGTAGGGCAGGTCGGCGACGATGGCGTGTTCGGGGACGGCCGCGAAGACGGCCCGCAGCCCTTCCCGGAAGAGTGCCGGATCGAAAGCCGCGATGTCGTTCGCCCCGATGGACACGGTGACGATGTCCGGCTCCAGCGCCGCTATTCGTGGCAGCTGGTCCGCGACCGCGAGCGCCACCGTCGCGCCGGAGACCGACAGATTGACGACGCGCACCGACCGCCCCGTCACCGCGCGCAGATGGTCCGCGATCACACCGACGTAGCTGTTCTTCGGGGCGGATGCCCCGATCCCTTGCGCCGCACTGTCGCCGATCGCCACGTACAGCAGCTCGCCGGGATCCTTGGCCGCATCCCGCCACCACTTCGAATGGACGGGCAACGTCTCGTTGAGCCGCACGCGTCCTTCGGCGACCGCCGCCTGCTTGGCGCGGACGCGCTGCCATCCCAGGAGGGCGACCGCGGCCCCGATGACGAGGCCGGCCGCGGCGGAGAGGATGCGGCGGAGAGCTCTCATGCACGGCAGAGTACCCCGGGTGCGGGCCGGTGCGGCAGAGCGCTCCCAGCCCGCGCGCCGGCCCACTTGCCGACCTCGGCCGACGGCGTCCGCCGATTGGAGACGTCGGTCCGAATCGCGTACGATGGTCGGCGGTACCGTGTCCGAGCGGCCGAAGGTGCAACTCTCGAAAAGTTGTGTGGGTGAAAGCCCACCGTGGGTTCAAATCCCACCGGTACCGCCACGTGCAAGCCCCCGCGATCCCAGTGTTTACAAGGGATCCGGGGGTTTTCGCTTTCCCGGGCTCAGGCGTTTGACTACATTTTGACTACATCTGTGGCCGTCGCTCGCGCGGTATCCAGAGCCAGGGCGACAGCATCCAAGTCGTCGTCGAATAGATCTGCATAGGTGTCGAGGGTCATCGCTGCCGACGAATGCCCAAGCATCCGTTGCACAGCCTTAACGTTGGCTCCGGCGCTGATTGCCAGGCTCGCGGCGGTGTGCCGCAGGTCATGGATCGTGACACGTGGGAAGTTCTTGTCCAGGGTCTGTGATCGCGCGATCGCAGAGACATACCAACCCCGGCGACGATCTGGTTGGTGCAGGTAGTTGTCCCCGTCGCCAAAGACTAATTGCGTTGAGGTCTTATTCTCGGTGAGTGCCCTAAGGAGGGGTGCGAGGAACGGCGGAAACGGGACGCTGCGAGCTTCGCCCGTTTTGGGCGTACCGACATGGATCGTGCCCGACACCTCTACCGCGTTCTCGTGTACATCGACGCGCCGGCGACTCAGATCCACATCGCTCACATGCAGGGCGGTCGCTTCGCCCCATCGCAGGCCCGTGTAGGCGAGGAACAGAACCATGGTCCGGTGCTTCTTTGCGCTTTCGGCGAGGAGATCAACCTGGGAATGGCTGAGGTACTTGTGCTTCCCCTTGAGCTTTCGGGGCAGGTTGACGCCGCGCGCTGGATTCGAGGGAATCCGACGATCCATGACGGCGGTATCGAGGATCCCCGCGAGGACGCCGTAGGCGCGAAGGACGGTTGTCGCCGAGCGCGGTTTGCCGTCGCCTTTGGTGAACGCTGTTATCCAGTTCTGTACCTCCGAGTGACGGATTTCGCCCACTGGGCGACTTCCCCATTTCGGCTCGACGTGGAGCCGCCACGCGATCTCGACAGGCCTAAGCGATGAGGGCTTCAGATGGTGTTGGTTGGCGAGCCATTCGGCGCCGAGGGTGCTGATTGTGGATCGTGAGGCCCGAGCGTCGAGGAACTCGCCCCGAGCTTTCGCTACTTCAACGGAAGCCAGGAATAGCTCGGCATCTCGTTTCGTTCGGAAGCCGCGTTTACCCGTGAGGTCGCGCTCGGGTGTTCTGTATTGGACGCGGTATCGCTTGCCGTTGGCCGTTTCGTAGGCGTGAATGCTTCCCATGCCTCAGCTCCAATCGCCGATCGAGACTTTGCCCTCCGATGAGGCGAGTGGAGCCACGCTATGCCTTAGTGCTGACATCACTTCCTCGCGAGAAGGACCACAAGTGGCGCGGTCGGCAGTCTCGGGCAAACTGGTCTTGTGCAACTGCAGCCTCCGGAGTCGAAGCCTTGGGGTGCTTCCGACGATGAAGCAATCGACCTGTGCCGCGAGTGGATGATCTACCTCGGCGCTGTGGATACCGTCGTGGCTTCTGGAGCCGCGGTTCTGGCGTGCGACCTTTACAGTGGACGCTACTTGGCGTGGGTTGACAATCAACGTGGGAATCTCGACATCGCCAAGGTGAACAGAGCGGCGTCGGTTTCGGTGGCCGACGGACGACGCGGGTTGATCTTCGCTCGGTACGGCGTGCTCCCGCAGGCCGTCGACAGGGCCGACGAACTCGGAGTCGCCATCTTCGGATTCGACCCACAGGGTGGAACTCTGGATGGAGGCAATCTGCTCGGGCGCGAGCTGTATTCGACTGGTCTCGCCCGATAGAGCCACAGGCCTGGTCATTTCATGTCAGCCGAAGTCATCAGGCGATCGCTCGGAGTGACGATCGCTCCGGTGGCGGACTGCGCAGCCCGTCGGAGTTCGGTCTGCGCAGCTGCACGCGACTTTTCCATGGTCTCCTCCACGGATTCGCGTTGCATCATCTCGATCAGTTGCAACTTTGCAGAGTTCGCTGTCGGAGCCACGAGGACCGCTGCATTGTGCGCCTTGCCGCGGGTGAGACCGACATACAAGCCAGCAGCATCGACGCCAGGTCCCACGAGCGATCGGTCCGTCGTCTCGCCTTGGACTCCGTAGACGGTCGTCGCGTATGCAAGGTGGATGTGGGATTCGGCGTAAGCGAGGCTAACCTTCCGCAGGTCGGTCGTGTCGGCGCTCGCCGCAAGGATCACGTGATCCTTGCGGATTGTCTTCACGACCCAGTTCTGGCGGTTCTGAACATCAGCAGAGCTGTCGTTGCGTCGGGTCTGGACTACGTCCCCAACGAAGATCGCTTGACCTAGTTGCCCGGTCATAGCGACCGCGGTGGATATTCCCCCGGAGGCGATTCGTCGGCTCTGGATGGCTTCGCTGATCTCCTGGGCTTCCTCATAAGTAGCTGTCACCAGTGATATCGTCTCGCAGCGTTGTACCGCGGCGAACCATCCTTCGACCATCGCCTCTCGCGCTGTGACGTCGCTGGTTGTCATCACGACGTGGTTGGTCCGAATCAGATCATCAGCCACATCGCGCATTTCGTCTTCGCTCCGCGGCTCTCTAAGTCGCATCGCAAGATCCGCCCAATCCGGATCGTCGAAACGATGAGTAGTCGTGAGTTCCACGTGCCGGAGCGAACGGCGCCAGAAAAGTGCCATAGCGCCCGAGTGCCCGACTGGTAACGCCTGTCGCTGATCCCCGATCAAGGCGACACTTGCACGGGTGGAATGTATGACATCGAGTAGTGCGGACGCGGCCTCGAGATCCAGCATGCCGGCCTCGTCCACGACGATGCGATCAGCGGGGTTGATTCTCGTCCGTGGGCCTCGATAAGGCTCGTCCGACGCCGCGTCCTTCTCGCCGATGGAGAGCCGCTTCCACTCGGTTGCTCCAGACGCGGCAGTCCCCCACCGCCATCCGTAGTCATGGAGGAGTTGGTGGAGGGATGACGACGAGCTCATCGTCTCGCGCCCGGCTACAGCGGAAGCTTTCTTGGTTGGCGCAACAATGATCATGTTGTGGCCGCGTCGCCGCAGAGCGGCGCCAGCGACCTTGAGCATTGTCGTCTTGCCGGTGCCGGCCGGGCCGGAGATGACGACGTTGCGCGACGTGCCGGCGATCGCGGCCGCGCCGGCGAGCTGCCCGTCATCCAGTGTGCGATCGGGTTCGATCGCGCGGCCGATCGCGGCGACCTCTTCGATGTCGAGCACCTGCCCGGGCGCGGAGAGCGCCTCGACCTTTTGGGCGAGGGTGGCCTTCAGTGTGGCGGTCGAGACCGCCATAAGGTGTTTGACGTGCTTCGGGGCGTGCGGTTCGGCGATCAGCGTCACGGTATTCGAGTGCGCAACGACCGCATCAGCGATGCCGGCGAGTTCGTCTCGGTCGGCGACAACGCCGGTTGCGGCGATCGCACGGAGCGCGCCGGCCCGAACGTCCATGACGCTGAACCGACCGCCGTTGCCGGTTGATCGGGCGTCCGCGTCGACGACGGCCTTCGCTGCTAGCAATTCGAGGTCGAGATCCCGGACGGCGACAGAAGGCAGCTGCGCTGGAGAACGCTGCATGCCGAGGGTCGGGTCAGCAGTGACGAGCTCTGCACGGACGAGCGCGGCCCAGTCGTCCTCGTTCAGCGCACCGGGCTTGTTGGGCCGGCCAACCGCCCACGCCCAGTGATCGATCTGGTTCAGCACATCGTGGGAGGGCTCCTGCTCGGGGTGCTGTCGCTTCCACCAGGCGGTGCGGGTGACCTTGTTGGCTTCGATCTGTGCGGACCGCTTTGACAGCGGCCGAACGAGGTGCTGGAGTTGGGTGATTTCCCCGTCTTCGTTGAGGGTGAACCCTTTGGAAGCGAGAGCTCGGATCCAGGCGGGGTCGGTCCGGGAGGCGAGATCGCCCTCGGCATTGACGACGTTCTGGAACCGCAGTGCAACCCGGGTGTCGACGTTCGACCATTTCCCGTCGAGCCCTTGGACCTTGACGTTCAGCCATAGGTGCCGGTGCTTGTGCGGGTCCAGCGAGCGGGACCGTTCGTGCCGCAACTCGGCGACCTCGATGCGGGCGAGGTTCTCACGGATGGCGCCCTGTTTCCCGCGGCGCGCGTTGAGCTCGGTCTGCCACAGCTTGATGATCCGATCCCGGAGCCGGTCCTGCAGATCCTCGTACGCGGCCGCCAACTCCGGGTCCAGCATCGCCGCAATCGAGAACGACTTCGGCGCGTTGATGGTCGCATCCAGGATCAGATCGGCGGCCGGCGACTCAAGATTCCGACCCCGTCGCTCTCCGGTCAGCGGGTCGACGCCATCGACCCAATCCTTCAACTGCGAACGCGTGACCAGGTCGTCACGGATGGCACCATTCTCGACGATGTATCGGGTCATCACCGCGTCCGCGTAGTCGGCCGCGGCCAGCGCACCTTCGGCAGTCTTGGCCGTCAAGGTCGCGTCACAGACGCCGCCGAAGGCGTAATGCACCGCCTGCTTGACCCCCTGGGCCGCCTGACCGCGCTTCCAGCGCGCCACTCCACCTCTCACACTTAGAACTTCCGGTCACGCGCTCCATCCGGCGCGCATTCGGCGCGCACATCTCGAAGAGTGCCTACGTGCATTACGTTTATTGCGTTTCGAATTGGATTGCGACTCCTCATATGTGTTTTCACGTTGGGTCATCGTCTCTTGCCGTATCGCGCTCCTTCTTCTCTTGCTTCTTCCCCCGTGCTCCCTCCTCCGTCTCTTGCTCCTTTGGTCCGTCTCAGGCACGCCTTTCCGCCGCTCGTTCCTGAATCCGGGCCCTTGTACTGATGTCCGATAGGCGCGGCCGACGCTCCGGCTGTCTGAAGGAGGGTGCCCCCGACGCAAAGCGGAACGGCGACCACGAGTTGAGCCACGCTGAACGCCTGTGCGGGTGCCCTGCGGATGCTGATCCGATTCATCGTCGATGCGCGGATAACGGGGCGCATGCTTCTCGTCGTTTCAACGACTCTTCTTGTCGGATTGTTGGTTACGCTCCGGTGTTGATAGACGGTCCGCCGCCGTCGTCGGCCGATTGAACTGCCCTACCTCATCCGAACGCAGTAGGCGTAAGACCCACGGTCCGCGGAGAATAGATCAATGACGACGACGCCACCCGCGGATTGGTTTCGACCCGCCTGGTTCGTGCGCGCTTCTCTGCTGGAGCGAGGTGCCCTCATTGTCAGCCTGGCAGCTGCGGCGACATCGGCTGGCGTGTCGGCGTTCACGGGGGGACCGGCAGTCGGCTATGCGAGCATCACCCTCAGTGCGGCCGGCGCTCTGCTGGCGCGCAGGTACCCCGTCGTCGGCCTTGTGCTCGTCGTGGCCGCTACCCTGGTGGCTTCCCTGGTCGGCGTACAAGATGTCGGTGCGTGGTCGATCGTTGTGATCACCCTGTTCTCTGTGACGATCCGAGGTGTCAATCCGCTTCTAGCCACGGCCTTCGCTGCCGTTGTTGTATACCTCTCGCTCGCGCATCGGGAAGGTGCGTGGGACGCCGCTCCGGCGCTCGTCGCGACCACGCTGTGCGTTGCGGCCGGCGCCGCCGGATCGGCTCTCCGTGCGAACCGAGCATATTGGTATGCCCTCAGGCGGCAGGCGGCAGACGCGGTGGAAACCCGCGAGCTCGAAGCGGAGCGACGCGTCGCCGAGGAGCGTTTGCGCATCGCCCGCGATCTACACGATGCGGTCGGTCATGAGGTGGCCCTCATCAGCATGAACCTCGGTGCCGCGGAGGTCAGCCTCGGCTCGGATTTAGATGGCGCTCGGAGTGCGCTCAATGCGGCACGGGGAAGCGTGCAACGAGTTCTCCAGGAGATCCAGCAGATTCTCGAGATCCTCCGTCGTGGAGACGAGGGGTGGCAAACAGACGAGCCGGTGGTCGGGATCACTCGTCTGCCCGCCCTGATTTCAGCCTTCCGCGACGCGGGGATGAGAATCGACGATCGGATATCGGCTGACGACGTGAAACTCGATCAGCCTTCCGACGTCGCTGCCTATCGGTTCGTCCAGGAAGCCCTCACCAACGCAGAGAAGCACGGCACGGGGAGCGTCGCTCTGTCGCTTCGTGAAACGAACGGCGTACTCCGTATCGAGGTGGAGAATGACTGCGCGCAGGACGCGGACCCACCCGCTCGGCGGGGATTCGGTCTCGTAGGAATGCGCGAGCGCATCGAGTCGATCGGCGGGGGACTGACGGTCGAGGCCGAGCCGGCTCGATTCCGAGTCCGCGCGGAGTTGCCGATTGCGAAAGGACACGACACATGATCCGAGTGTTGATCGTCGATGACCAGGAAATGATTCGAGCCGGCCTGCGGACGATACTTCAGGCGCAGCCGGGACTCGAGGTCGTCGCCGACGTCGGGGATGGATTTCTGGCCCTGGACGCGCTCGCTTCAAACGAAGTCGATGTCGTTCTGATGGACATCCGGATGCCGGGGATCGACGGAGTCGAGACCACCCGGCGTATTCGCGAGCAATACTCGCCCGCGCAGGTCAAGGTCATCGTCCTGACGACATTCGAGCACGATGAGAACGTGGTCGCGGCAGTCCGGGCGGGGGCGAATGGTTTCTTAGGTAAGAGCGTGGGTCCGGCCCAGCTCGCGGCCGGGATCGCCGAGGTCGCCCGCGGTGCGGGTGCTCTCTCCGCTGCCGCTGCGGCCGTCCTCATCGGACGCATGAGCGAGCCGCGCGCGCGGGACATCGATCCACAGCTGGCGGAGCGGTTCTCCCACCTCACCCCACGTGAGCACGATGTTGTGGTCGCAGTCACTTCGGGCCGCACGAACGAGGAGATCGCTGCCGACTTGTTCGTCTCCCCGTTCACGGTCAAGACCCACGCCAACCGGGCGATGGCCAAGGTTGGTGCACGGGATCGGGCACAGCTCGTTGTGTTCGCTCACCGTGCAGGGATCGGTGAATAGAGGTCGGCACCGACGAGAACGTCGCTCATGTCACCGGCGCGCCACTCACGCAGGATGCGGTGAAAGACCACGGGACCAGGGCTGAAGGTCATTCCGGTGGCTGACGCAGTGCCCTCGCCGTTGTAATAGCCAGGGGTGCATTCCGCGGCGAACCTCCGCATGTCTGCGGAGGTGCTGTGCACCGTCTGCACCCACTCCTCTTCAGCCTGGGCGGTGGGCTCGATGCGCGCCGCGCACACGTCGTATGCGCGGGCGATGACGGCAGCGATGTGCTCGGCTTGTTCGGTGAGGATGTGGACGAAGTTGACGCTGTTCGCGTTCTGCAGCGCGCCGAGCTGGAAGAGGTTCGGGAACCCATGGCTGTAGAAGCCGTGGAGAGTACGCGGGCCGCGGGCCCAGGCCTCAAGCAACTGGACACCGTCCCGTCCCGTCACCGGGAGGGTGCCCGAGAGAACTCCGGAGACACCGGTCTCGAAGCCGGTTGCGAAGATAACGCAGTCGACGTCGAACTCCGTGTCACCGACGACGATGCCGGTTATGGTCATACGGGTGATGCCGCCCGTGTCGGCGGTGTCGACCAGAGTCACATTGGGGCGGTTGAACGCCCGGAGGTAGGTGTCGCTGAAGCCAGGACGTTTGCACATGTAGCGGTACCACGGCTTGAGCGCCTCAGCGGTCGCGGTGTTCTCGACGATGCTCTCGACGCGTTGCCGGATCCGATTCATGGTCGCGGCGTCGGCCAGTTCGTCCTCCAGCTCGCGCTGCTCCTCTGGGATGCTGGTACCGACGGCGCCAGACAGCATCTTGCGCTGCAACCGGACGGTCTGGGTCCAGCCGTCCTGCACGAGCGACTCCTCGACGCGCTCGCCGGCCAGGACTTCGAGGAAGTTCTCCATCCTTTTCCGCTGCCACCCGGGTTGAAGGGATGCCGCCCACCGGGGATCGGTCGGGTGGTTGTCGCGCACGTCCACGGTCGACGGGGTGCGCTGGAACACGAACAAGTGGCCAGCGTCGGCGGCAAGGTGCGGCACGACCTGGAGGCCGGTGGCACCGGTGCCGATCACGGCGACGCGCTTGTCGGCTAGGCCGGCGAGCCCGCCGTTCTGGTCGCCGCCGGTGTACTCGTAGTCCCACCGGCTGGTGTGGAAGGTGTGACCGGTGAAGTCCTCGATGCCGGGGATACCCGGAAGCTTCGGCTGGGTCAGGGTGCCGGAGGAGGTGATCACGAAGCGAGCACGGAAACGGTCACCACGGTCGGTGCTCACCAGCCACTCGCCGGCCTCCTCGTCCCAATCCAGCGAGGTGGCACGGGTCTGGAACAAGATGTCGCAATAGAGGCCGAACTTCTCGGCGATGGCCACCGCATGTTGGCGGATCTCCTCCCCGGGGGCATACCGCCAGCTTGGAACGGTCCCGACCTCCTCCAAGAGCGGCATGTAGACGTACGACTCGATGTCGCAATGGATGCCCGGGTAGCGGTTCCAGTACCAGGTGCCGCCCACATCACCCGCCTCGTCCATGAGCCGGATGGAGTCGACACCGGCCTTCCGCAGGTTTGCCGCGGTGAGCAGCCCGCCGAAGCCGGCGCCGATGACGAGCACTTCGGCTCGGTCTTCGACCGGCGCGCGTTCCACCCCTTCGGTGTAAGGATCCTTGGCGTAATAGCCGAAAGCGCCCGCCGCGCGACGGTATTGGCGCGCGCCGTCGGGGCGGATCCGGCGGTTCCGTTCGGCCGCATACTTCGCGCGCAGGGCGTCCAGATCAATCGTCTGTGGTGTGGTCATCGTGGTTCCTCTCCAGCACGAAACTTAGCTTTGGGCTAATCAAAACCTTAGCGTTAAGCTAATTACATGACCGTGCGTCGCCTGGGGCCGATAGCGTGATCTTTGTGGCCGACGACGAGAGAGCAGCGCTGCTGGCGAG